>JANMCI010000326.1:0-11928 GCA_031361245.1 Rhodobacterales bacterium | reverse complement strand
TTGCAGGATGTGCATTGGTCGCAGGGCTATGTGGGCTCGTTTCCGACCTATACGTTGGGCAATATCATGGGCTCGCAATTCTTTGCCAGGGCGCTGTCCGTGCCCACTATCGCAACAGGGTTGCAGCAGGGCCACTATGCGCCCTTGAAAGACTGGTTGACTGATCAGATTTACCAGCATGGCCGCCGCTTTACCCCCGGCGAGTTGTTGCAGCGTGTCACGGGCGGGGGGTTGGACCCCGCGCCCTATCTGGCCGATCTGACCGCCAAGGTGGATGCGGTGCTGGGCTGATCAGCCCGCCGGGATCTGGGCAATCAGGTCGGCGGTCGTCACGGTGCGGCAATAGCCTTTGAAGGCGCTGAGCGCTGTGTCATGGCGGGTCTGGCTGTGCGTGGCACATCCGTCCGACACGCAGACCGGGTAAAAGCCCCGGTCGGCGGCGTCGCGCAATGTATGGTCCACGCACTGATCGGTCAGAAATCCGGTGACGACCAGCGTATCGATGCCGATATTGCGCAATAGGTATTCTATATTGGTCGAATTGAACACGCCCGACGAGGTTTTGGGCAGCACGATGTCATCTGCGGCGGGGGCAAGCTGGTCTAAAACCTTGGCATCCCACGACCCTTTGGCGATGAAGAATTTGGACAGTTTGTAATCCAGACTGCGGTCGCGGCCATCGGCGGTCAGGTTTTCCATCACGGTATACATGACCTCGGCCCCGGCGGCGCGAAAGGTTTTGCACAGGGCTTGCAGGTTGGGGATCACGGTGTCGCGCAGGGTTGCGTCGAAACCGGGATAGTTGGCGGCGACATCGGGGTTCCAGACGCAGTTTTGCGTATCGACCAGCAGCAGACAGGTCCGTTTGGGGTCAAAGGGGCGGTCGCGGGTCAGGGTGGCATCTTGGGCGCGTTGCATGGTGTGTCCTGTGGGTTGAGGTCAGTTGGTCCAACGGGGGGGGGTGCCAGCCTGGAGGGGTCCAGACCCCGGCCCGGGCGAGGGTGTTTTCAAACAGGCGGGCAATGGCCAGCAGGCGCGGCTCGCTGCCCGGCGCGCCGATCAGTTGCAGGCCGACGGGCATCCCCGCCGCATCCAGACCGGCGGGAATCGTCACGGCGCACAGGCCCAGAAAGCTGACGCCGCAGGTGTTGCGCAGCACCAGCAGGTTCAGTCTGTTATAGGTCGCATCGTCGTCCAGCAGGGCGATGGGGGGCGGGGTCAAGGCGACGGTCGGGCTGACGATTACGTCGCAGGTGTCGAACACGCCGGCGGCCTGCACCGCAAGCTCGGCATAGCGGGCCTTGCGGTGCAAATAGCGCCAAGCCTCCAATGCGCTGCCATCGTCCATCCGGCGGCGGACGCGGGGGTCCAGCGTATTTAGCCAGTCGGGCAGGCTGCCGTTCAGAAAGGCGAAGAGTTCGGCCGACACGATGCCGCCCTGATGATAGATGCCATAAACCTCGGCCACGCCGGGCAGGGCAGTTTCGGTCAGGGTGGTGCCGGTCAGGGTGGCGTGTGACGTGGTTTGAAACAGGGTCAGCGCCTCGGTCACACGCTCGGCAATGCCGGGCGCGCAATCTTGCCAGAAGAAGGGTTCCGCGACACCGATGCGCAGGGCCATGTCGGCGGGTAGGTCGGGGACACGGGCGGAGTCAAGCTGTTCAAAGGCAAAGGCGGCGTCGTCGGCGCTGCGGGTCAGGATGCCCGGCGTGTCAAAGCTGGGGCTGAGGGGGACGATCCCGGCGGTGGACCAGCGGCCAAGGGTGGTTTTCAGGCCGACGGTGCCGGTCAGGCTGGCCGGGATGCGGACCGATCCGCCGGTATCAGTGCCAAGGGCCACAAGTGCCGTCCCTTCGGCAACCGAGACCCCTGCCCCGCTGCTGGACCCGCCCGGCGCGCGGTGGGTGGCACGGTCGCGCGGGTTCCACGGCACCGGATGGTGGCGGCTGGTGCCAAGACCGCCAAAGGCAAACTCGACGGTATGGGTCTTGCCCAGGATCACGGCGGATTGGCGGCGCAGCGATTGGAGGATGGGGCCCTCGGCGGTCCAGATCTCGGGTAAGGCGCGGGGGGTTCCGGCAAAGGTCGGCAGCCCGGTGACGCCGTACAGATCTTTGACCGACACAGGCACACCGTGCAGGCCGCCCAGCGACAGGCCAGAGGCGCGGGCGGCGTCGGCGTCGGCATTGGCAGCCTGAGCCTGTCGCAGGGCCAGATCGGGGGTCCAAGTGACATAGGCGTTCAGGGCAGGGTCGTGGCGGGCAGTGGCATGGGCCAGAAGATCGGTGGCGCTCAGCGACCCATCCGCGAGGTCACGGGCGATGTGGCGCAGGCTGTTGGTAAGGATAGGGGTGAAGGTCATTGCGCGGGGCTGTCCAAGGCGGCGCGGACGGAATCCGGGGTGGGCATGGTGCCGGTGTCGCGAAAGATCTGGGTGAAATGGGTCAGGGTGTCGGGCAGCGGGAAGACTTCGGTCAAGGCAAAGCCCATATTCAGCAGGCGTTGCGAAAAGCCATCCTTGGCCTTTGCGGCGTCGGCCTGATCGAGCAGGCGGTCGACAAGGGTGCGGGTCAGGAACAGCACGCCGTCGCGGTCAGCCAGCACCCAGTCATCCGGCATCACCGTCACCCCGGCAAAGCGTGTCGGGCGGTGGCAGGCAAAGGGGATCAGCGTGGCATGGGCGGCCATCGGGGCCAGCCCGCGCGCCTGCACTGGCAGGCCAGACGCGGCCAGCCCGTCCAGATCGCGCACCGCGCCGTCCACGACGGCGCCATTGGCGCCAAGTTTGCGGGCCCGCGTGGCCAGCATGTCGCCCAGAATCGCACCCGCAATCGACCCTGCGGCGCACAGAACCAAAACCTCGGCCCTTGCCACCGCGTCGATCACTGCAAAGTTTGCGGGGGGGCCGGATTTGCGCAATTCCGGGCGGCCGGGCAGGAATTCGATAACGCGGACCGGGCCTGCCATCGTCGCGGCAGGGGTCATGGCGGACATGCCAAGGGCCACGCGTTCGGGCAGGTTATCGCCCTTGAGGATATCACAGGCGATGGTTGTGGGGATGCGCGACAGACGGTCGGCCAATTCGGCGGTGTCGGTGGCGGAATGGGGGTGCGCGGTCATACCATGATATCCCCGCCATTGGGGTTGAAGGTGGCCCCGACATAGAACGCCGCCTCCTCTGTCGCCAGCAGCAGGGCGGTGGGGGCGATTTCAGAGACATGGCCCTGACGGCCGATGATCAGCTCGCTGGTCTTGCGGGCGGACCATTCGGGGGGCAGTTTCATGTCGGTATACAGGGGGCCGGGGCAGATGGCGTTGACGGCGATGTTATCGCGGGTGACTTCATAGGCCAGGGACCGGGTCAGGCCCAGCACGCCGGCCTTGGCGGCGGCGTAATGGGCCATGCCTTCGCCACCCTTGTGGGCCAGTTGCGAGCTGATGTTGATGATGCGGCCATAGCGCCGCGCGCGCATGTGGGGCAGCACAGCGCGGGTGCAATAAAACAGGCTGGACAGGTTGATGCGGATCATCTCGTCCCACATCGCGGTCGTCATATCCTCCAGCAGGGACACCGTGGCGATGCCGGCATTGTTGACCAGAATGTCAGGGGGCCCAAGGGATTCGACGGCGCGGACGATGGCGGCCTTGACGCCGGCCTCGTCGCCGACATCAACCTGAACTGCCAACGCCTGGCGGCCAAGGTCGCGGATGGCTGTGGCCACATTCTCGGCTCCGGTGCCGTTGCGGTCAAGGACGGCGACATCGGCCCCCTCGGCGGCGTAAAGGAGGGCGATGCCGCGGCCCAGACCCGTCGCCGCCCCTGTCACGATGGCCACGCGGCCGTCCAGTTTTCCCATCGCTGCCGCTCCCTCAATACACTTCGGCATAGCGCCGGCAGATTTCTTCGGGAGTCCAGCCTGCGGTCAGGTCGATCTCGGCCTGTTTGTTCGCAATATAGGCCTGGTACAGGCGGGGTGGCAAAAAGCCCTGCACGACCGGATCGGCCTGCAACGCCGCAAGTGCCGCTTGGGCCGAGGATGGCAGGCGCAGGATATGGCGGGCGGCAAGCGCCTCGGGCGGCATGGATTCCGGGTCCTGGTCGAGCGTGGGTTCGGGCGGCGGCAGGGCGGCGCGGATGCCTGACAGACCGGCGCGCAGGATCATGGCCAGTTGCAGATAGGGGTTCCCGGTCGCATCCGCCGCGCGATATTCAAAGTTGAACTGCCGCGCCACCGCCTCGGGCGAGGTGCCAAAGGTCGGGCAGATGCGCAAGCCCGCCTCGCGGTCGCGGACACCGACATTGGACCACACGCCGGTCCAAGAATGCGACACCAGCCGCAGATACGACACTGGTGCCGGAGCAGTAAAGGCGCACAGGGCGGGCATGTGGCGCACGATGCCCGACAGGAACGCGCCTGCAACCAGGCTCAGGCCAAAGGGGCGGGTGGGGTCGTGACTGACGGGTACGCCGCCCTGGTCCCACAGACTGAAATGGATGTGCACGCCGCTGCCCATCGCATCGGGCCGCACGCGGGGCGAAAAGCTGACGCTGTGGCCTCGGCGAAACGCCGTGGCGCGGGCAAGTTCGCGCACGATCATGGTGGTGTCGCAGGCCGCAATGGCGTCTTGGGGTGGCACGGTCACCTCGAACTGACCGGGGCCGAATTCGGCGAGATAGCTGTCAACCTCGACCCCGGCGGTATGCAAGGCGCCGAGATAAGTCTCGCCAAAGGCGCCGTGGCGGCGGATGGCGTCCAGCGCGTAATTGTCGCCATTGCGGGCATTGGCGCCGGTATAGACGAACTCTTGTTCAAAGGTCGCCTTCAGGGTCAACCCGGTTTCGGCCAGAAATTCGGCCACGGCGTTGCGCAGCAAGGTGCGGGGGCAGCAATCCCATGGCGTGCCATCGGTGTTTTGCACATCGCACAGGAAAAACCGCTCGGCGGGCGTGCCGTCGCGAAAGTCGACCTCGACCCCAGTGGTCATGTCGGCCATCAAGGTCACATCACCATGCGCGCCCCACACGCCCGGTGCAATTGTGCCCAGTGCTGTGAACATCAGGTTGTTGGGCGTCCAGCCGATGCCCCCCTTGAGCCGCCTTTCAAGGGTGCGCGTCGGAAAGCCCTTGCCCCGGACCTGCCCTGACAAGTCGGTGTAGCAGAACATGGTCAGCGCGTCGTTTTGCATGGGGTGGCCTCGTGTCAGAATGAGTCAGGACGACAGGTTGAAGGGTTTTCGCAGGGTTTCCAGCAGGGCGATACGGTCGCGCGACCGGCCGCCCAGCGCGTCCATCACGCCCGCCATGATGATTTCCACCACGGCCAGGCCGGTCACGCCGCTGTCAAATGCGCTGGGGATGCTGACCGGGACCGGCACCACGATATCGGCAAAGGCTGCGATTGGGGAATACCAGATGTCGGTCACCAGAATGATCTGGGCCTTTTGGGCGGCGGCGGCCTTGGCAAAGTCCAGCACGTCGCGTTGATAGCGGCGAAAGTCGAACACCACCACCACATCGCCCGGCGCCACGTCCAGCAGATATTCGCCCCAAGCAGAACTGCCATCGCGGACCAAACCGACGGTGTGGCGCAAGGCCCGCAGATATTGGTGCAGATAGGCTGCGATCATCCCGCTGAACCGCCCGCCCAGGCACAGGATATTGCGGTCGGCATCCGACAGCAGGGCGATGATCTGCGGCAGCAGGGGCGCGAGGTCGCGTGCGGCCGTTTCGATATTATGACGCATGGCATGGGCGACGGCCTGCGCCCCGGTCTGGCCGCCCAGCCCCGGCATCCCGTCATAGCGTGACAGCGGACCTTGCAGCCGCTCTCGAATTTCGGCGCGCAGCGTATCTTGAAAGGCGGCATAGCTGTCAAAGCCCAGCCGGCCGACAAAGCGCAGGATGGTCGGGCCGCTGGTCTGGGCGCGGCGGGCAAAGCGGGCGACGGTTTCAAGGCCCGCCACCGGGTATTCGCCCAAAAGCGCATGGGCCACACGACGCTCCGCGTTGGGAAAGTCGCCAAGCTCGCGGCGCACGCGGTCTTGCAGCGACCGTGCATGGGGCAAGGGTGGGCTTGGAACGGTGGTCATGGTGCCACGATGCCGGACCGTGCCAGGGCCATGGGCAGCAAGGGCGTCAGCAGATTGGCCCAGACGGTCTGGCCGGCGGCGTCGCCGATCAGATCCTGCCTGATCTCGATCTCGACATAGGGCAGGCCCTTGGCTTCGCAATGGATGGGCACGGTGTAATCCATCGCCATGTTGACGGTATAGGGCTCGTTGACGCCGACATTGAGGTCGGTTTCAGCGCGCAGAACATCGATCAGGGCGGTCGCCACGCGCCAGTCGCGATGGGCGATGACGCAGATTTGCCAAGGGCGCGGGCGGGGATCGGAGCGGAGCAGGTCGGTGCAGCTGTGCATGGCGAACAGGGCGGTTTGGCGGCCCGCAGTCTGGCGCAGGTGCAGGGTTTGGTCGATGGCGGTCTGGTAGGGGTGCAGAATCTCGCTCTCGCGGGCAAAAATGTCGGCCTCGGACAGATCGGCATTGCCGGGAACCGGGGTGCCGTCGCTGGACAGGGGGATGGACTGCGGCATGCCGGGACGGCGGTTGCAGTCGATCACCAGGCGGGAATAGGGCTGAAAGATATAGGTGGCATCCAGATTGCGGGCGAGGCGCGACGTCACGCCATAGATGCCGATGTCATGGCCGATATGGCGCGCCATCTCGGCCTCGTCCAACCCCAGCGCGCCGAGGCGCCTTGGCACGGCGCGCCCCGCATGGTCAGACGCAAACAGGATCGCAGCCCCACCGCCGGCATTCTCGACCCCGCAGGCGGGCGGGTCGTCGGGGCAGAGCAGGGTCGATCCGGGCGCGGTCGATCTGGCGGTCACGTCGCAGCCCCCTAGTCCATTTCAAAACCAGCGCGTTGGTGCTGGCATCTGCGCCGCCGTACGGGCGGCTGTAACGTTTGGTAAAAGTCTAGCACCTATGTTGAATTTGTTACAAGTACGGATAAGCTGGTCTGATGGCGGCGGGATATGGGCGGTACAGGGATGAAGGACGTTGCAGGAATGGAGGAGGGCGAGCGCGATCTGGGGCGGGTTCTGGTGACGGGCGCGCAGGGGTTTGTGGGTGCGGCTCTAACCCGGCGGCTGCGGGCAGCGGGGCAGGATGTGACGGGCACGGACTTGCGGTCTGCCAGCGAGCCTTGCGACCTTACCGACTATGCTCAGGTCGATGCGGTGATCCGTGGGGGATATCAGACGATTTTCCACTGTGGCGCGGTGTCGGGCCCGATGGTGTTGGCGGATCAGCCGCTGGCGATCTGGCGGATCAATGCGCTGGGCACCGCGCATGTGCTTGAGGCGGCAAGGGTACACGGCACCGCGCGAGTCGTGGTGTGCTCAACCTCGGAGGTTTATGGCACAGGGTTGCGTTGGGTGGACGAGGTGTCGCCGCCCGATCCGCCCTCGGTCTATGGTGCCAGCAAACTGGCGGCAGAGGTGGCGACGCTGGCTTACGTGCGCGAGCATGGTCTGGATGCGGTGACGGTGCGGTTGTCGTGGATTTATGGGCCGGGGCGGCTGACGGCGACCAATCTGGAAACGGTGCTGCGGGCGGTGATTGCGGGGCAGGAGGCGGTGTTTGATGCATCACCCGAGCATATCACGCATTACCTGTATATCGACGATGCGGTCAGCGGTGTGATCGCGGCGGGTCGTGCGGCCGTCTTGCAAGATCGCCTTTACAACATCTCGGCCGGGGACGGTGTGACGGTTGGGTCGCTGGCGGAAATCCTGAGGGGGCTGCATCCGCAGGGGCGCATCCGCTTTGGCGGTGCGGGGTTGCCGTGTGGCGGGCCTTTGGCGATCAGCAATCGCCGGGCGGCGGTGCAGTTGGGGTTTGAACCTGCGGTGTCGGCGGGGGTCGGGCTGGACCGGTATCTGCGGGCCTTGCGGGGTTAGCGCGTGTCGCGTTCGAAATGCCGTCATCGGTGATGATGGCATGCACCGCCTCCAACGCGCTCAGACGGGTCAGACTGGAATGGTTGATCCTCGTGCAGTCGGCGACCAGACAGACGCGCGAGCGGCCTTGATCATCGCCTCTTTCAACCGAAGACCGGCGAACGAGGGGGTAGTCAACCTGATGCCGGCATCCGGGATCAGCGTCTCTCCATCCGTGACCAGACTGGCGACGAGCAGGCCGATCTTGCGCTTTTGATCGATATATTCCGAGCGGTGCAGGGTCATTGTGCCAACCTCCCAAGACAACAACCCCAGTCAGGCGCCGCAATGTTCGCGGATGATGTGACCGTAGGCCTCCCGCCGTTCCACATCCTGACGGATGGTCGCCACGGACACATGAAAGGCGGGGGCGAGGTCGCCGACCCTGGCGGGGGGCGGGGTTCGGACAGAAGGCGCGTCCGGGGGGCGGCATGCTCTGGGTTGGGCTTTTGCTTCACGACCGCATCCGGCATGGTAGAGCGAAGCGGATTTTCTGACGATTTGGGGCTCTTTTGGACAAATCAGCTGAGAGGATTCATTATGAATCCAGCGTGATAGCTGGAGGGCATGAGCTTTTCGACCCTTTTCCACTCGACGCCAAAGGGTGGGTTCGACTTAACATTCTGACTGTTATCGCTCAATCGACTTCACCCATTGCGATCTTTCGGATTTTGCTGCGTTAGGTTCCAGCTTGTTCCTGATTCCCACCTTTGGCGCGCAGCGCCTCATAGATCTTGCCCGGGCCCAAGAGCACCTCCTTTAGGCCATCTCGTACGCCTTCGGAATCCTGCGCCTGCTGGCTCATCTTGGTAGGATTACAGCAGCCGGTCAGCAACTGGCGAGATGGAAGCTGTCAAGTCGACGTGGGTCGCCACGGGCTCTGGATGGGGCCAAAGCACAACAACAGATGTAGCGATCCGATGTGAGCCAATCACCGAATTGATCGGTGTGGCCTCCTGTTTTGCTACTTGTGCAATTTTGGCCTGTTTGTTGGATTTCACTCAACGACCGTTGCGTGATTGCTAGTGTGAGGCCTGACATGCGAACCGCGCCGATCGTTGCCAAATTTGTTGCCTACTGCCGCGTATCGACCGAACGGCAGGGTCGATCTGGTCTAGGCTTGGAAGCCCAGCACGAAGCCGTGCTGACCTACCTGCAAACTGTCGGTGGGGTCATGGTGGACTCGTTCGTTGAAGTTGAGTCTGGCCGCAACAACGACCGGCCCCAGCTTGCCGCTGCGATGAAAACCTGCCGCCTTTACGGGGCAAAGCTGGTCTTTGCCAAGTTTGACCGTCTGTCGCGCAATGCTCACTTTCTGCTGGGCCTGCAACAGTCAGGCGTTGAGTTTGTCGCTGCCGACATGCCAAGCGCCAATAACTTCACGGTAGGTGTTATGGCCCTAGTGGCCCAGCATGAGGCCGAAGCCATTTCGGCCCGCACAAAAGCCGCGCTGACCGCCTCGAAAGCCCGTGGAACGGTGCTGGGCGGATTCCGTGGCCGTTCGCCTACCCATGCCGAGCGTAGCGCTGGTGTGGCCGTTCTAAAGAGCGACGCGGACTCGTTTGCCCAGCGTATAGCTGGGGCCGTGGCGCGGTTCTGCCCGTCTGGCACGCTGGCACAGAAAGCCGCCGCGCTGAACTCGGCCAGGGTCACGACACGCCGGGGCGGCTCATGGTCTGCCGCCCAGGTCAAGTTCGCGCTCGACCGGGCTGCCGACCGGGTGGTCTGATTATATTGGGCTCCAGGCCCAAACTTGGTTAGCGCCAAGCGGATCCCCTTCTGCCGGCTTGCACCTAGTGGATTGAATCAGACAATTCGAAACCTCGTTCGCAGCTCATGCGAACTGTTTGCGTAGGGCAGCTATGCGGACAAAGCGGACGTTCAGTCTGGTCGGCAAGCTTAACCGGGCACGGCGTCGATTACTGTGATGGCCGTGGGAAGATCCATGTACGTTGCTT
Source organism: Rhodobacterales bacterium (assembly GCA_031361245.1). Classification (GTDB taxonomy): domain Bacteria; phylum Pseudomonadota; class Alphaproteobacteria; order Rhodobacterales; family Rhodobacteraceae; genus Stagnihabitans. Next base: position 1,964 of record JANMCI010000326.1, on the reverse strand, counting down.
TGCGATGCGATGCTCGTAAGATGCACGAATGCAAAAAAGGTGACGAGATGGACTTGACGAGTAAGACACCTGAGCAACTTGAGTTGATCATATCCCGCCACAGAGACGCGGGCAAAATGAGCGCCGCACTATGTAAGGAAGCAATGGCCGAGTTGTCTACCCGCACTGTGAAGGGGTTCAACCTGAAACGCGCAGTTAATCATCTGATCGCAGCCGCGAAAACAGGCGTTCCAACTGACTTCAAAAAACTAGCAATTGCGTCCGGCGTATTCGATGAAAGCAAACACACATGGGGCAATTGGGCAACTAGTGCTTTGCAACTTGATCGTCTTTGCATCTATTGCGTTCACCACCAATTGCCGCAACTCACTGCAATGTTGGGGAATGCGGGAGGTAAGACTAGCGATGGTGTTTGCGAGGGCTTTTTAAAGGGATTAGACGCTGCCGGGATTGATTATAGGGGCGAGGCGCGCGTGGTATACGAGGAACATCGTAAAACTTGCATTGATTGGGGTAAAACTGCGTGAGTAAGGCGGTTTAGACGACTGTTGAATACGCACACCTATTTCTGCTCCGCACTCGCATCCATCTTCGCTGACGACGAGGCATTCCACCGTCAGGCCTTTGATTGAGGAGATTGCCTTTTCGTCGCTGGTAGTGCCGCGCGAAGTCGGGGAGGTGGAAGGTCCGGCCATATTTCTTCATGCGCGCCCGATGACATGATGGCTGAATGGCCGCTAAGGGCTCGGAGCCGTCATCTGACAGTTTCTGTCGGACTTCGGCGAGACGCTAGTGGGTTGAAGCCAATGCTTGGAAGCCTCGGTTTCTGGCAGCAATGATGTCGTCGGGGTTGGCGCGCCAGACGAACGGCTTGGCTTCGGTGGTGTTGTGTTCGGCGATGATGCGGTTGATTGCTGTTTGCAGGTCTACGACCGAGTGGAACACGCCGTGCTTGAGCCTGCGCCGGGTCAGTTTGGCAAAGAACCCCTCAACCGCGTTCAGCCATGACGATGAAGTCGGGATGAAGTGGAACGTCCAGCGCGGGTGTCGCGCCAGCCAGGCCCGCACGTTGGCGTGCTTGTGCGTGCAGTAGTTGTCGAGGATGACGTGGATGGATTTGCCTCCCGGAACGTCCCGTTCGATCTGGTTGAGGAACCGGATGAACTCCTGATGCCGGTGGCGCTGCATGTTCTGACCGATGACCGATCCGTCCAGCACGTTGAGCGCGGCAAAGAGCGTGGTCGTGCCGTTGCGTTTGTAATCGTGGGTCATGGTGGGTCCGCGCCCTTTCTTTAGTGGCAGGCCGGGCTGGGTCCGGTCAAGCGCCTGTATCTGCGACTTTTCATCGACCGACAGCAAAACCGCGTGGGCGGGCGGCGAGACGTAAAGCCCGACCACATCGTGCAATTTCTCGGCGAAGGCCCGGTCGTTCGAAAGCTTGAACTGGCGCCAGCGATGCGGGCTCAGCCCATGCGCCTTCCAGATCTCCCGTACCGTGGAGGCGGCCAGCCCAACCGCCTTGCCCATCGCCCGGATCGTCCAATGCGTCGCCTCATGCAGCGGCGGTTCCTGGGTCAAGCGGATCACCTCGCCCACCTTCTCGTCCGACGTCCTGGGAGTTCCCGGCGGGCGCGTCTTCTCCCGCAGCAGGCCATCGACGCCCTGGGCCATGAACCGTTCCTGCCAGCGCCAGACGCAGGTCTTGGACTTGCCTGTGGCGGCCGTGATCGATGGCGTTCCGGCTCAATCGGCGCTCAAAAGAACGATGCGACAGCGCCAGACATGCTTCTGCCGCGAGGGCGGGTGCGAAATGATCGCCTCAAGCCGAGATCGATCCTCGCGTGAGACCGTGAAAGGTATTCCAGTGCGCATCAGCTTGACTCGCAGAGAGAAAGCCCGAACGGAATCCCAATTCGGACTCCTTCGTCCCGCTCAATCCACTAGACATGCGGCCGATTACGCTC
>JANMCI010000304.1:0-21672 GCA_031361245.1 Rhodobacterales bacterium | reverse complement strand
GGACATCGCGCTGGCCGAGGCCGTCAAGGCCAAGGGCAATGTGGTGCAGTTCTGGTCGGGCGAGAACGAAGCCAACGCCGGTTTCGTGGCGAACGGCGCGACGCTGGGCCATTGCTGGGATTCGACAGGCTACAACCTGCGCAATGACGGCTACGGCTATGCCGCACCGGCAGAGGGTGCCTTTGCGTGGCATCAGGGCTTTGTGCTGATGAAGAATGCCGTGAACGTCGATCAGGCACATGAACTGGCCAAGTGGGTGTCGACTGCTGAGGGCGCTGCCGCCTGGGGTTCGGCCTTCTCGGCCAACCCGGTGGGCAAGGGCGCTGCCGAACTGATGAACCCGGACGTTGCCACCTATTACAACGCTGCCTTCGATGCCGAGAAGCTGGCAAAGCTGTGGTGGTGGCCCGATCAGTCGGCCGAATTCATCGCCAAGCGCGGGGAATATGCCGACAAGTACAAGGCCTCGTGATCCGAGGTTGATCTGATGCGCGCCGGGTCCAATGGGCCCGGCGCGTCTGTTTTGGGCTATCCATTGCAGGACAGGTCGAGCGTGCTAAGCTGAGGCTGAAAAAAACCAACAAAAACGACAACAGGGGGAAGTCGGTCCGATGAGTGCTGGGATTGATCTCGACAATGTGTGCTGTGATTTCGGGAATTTCCGGGCTGTTGACCATGTGAACGTCAACATTCAACCAGGTGAATTCTTTTCCTTTCTCGGGCCGTCGGGCTGTGGCAAGACCACGATCCTGCGGATGATTTCCGGGTTCACCGATCCGACCGAAGGCGTCATCCGCATCGGCGGCAAGGATGTGCGGGGGCAGCGGCCGAACCAGCGGCCCACGGCGCTGATCTTTCAGAATCTTGCCCTGTTCCCCTTGATGCCGGTCTGGGAAAACATCGCTTTCGGGCTGGAGGTGCGCGGCGTGGACAAGGCCAGGCGCCGGGCGCGGGCCGAGGAATTGCTGACCCTCGTTGATCTGCATGACAGTGCCGACAAGATGATCAGCCAGTTGTCGGGCGGTCAAAAGCAGCGCGTCGCCATCGCCCGGGCGCTGGCGGTCGAGCCTGCGGTGATGCTGCTGGACGAGCCGCTGTCCGCGCTGGACCTGAAACTGCGCCAGCACATGCGCGCCGAATTGCGCGCCATTCAAAAGCGCACGGGCGTGACCTTCATCTACATCACCCATGATCAGGGAGAGGCGCTTGCTATGTCCGATCGGGTCGGCGTCATGTCGCAGGGCCGTCTGCAGCAAGTGTCAAACCCGCGCGACATCTACAACAACCCGGTCAACGGTTTTGTCGCCTCGTTCGTGGGCGAGAACAACATTCTGGCCGGCGACATTGGCGCGCGGGCTGACGGGCTGGCGGGTTTCACTACCGCCATCGGCACGTTCCGGGCCCGGATCGCGGACAATGTCAAAGCGGGCAAGCTTTATGTCCGGCCAGAGTTCATGACCCTGCAAGCTTCGCCCGGGGCCGAGAACTCGGTGCCGGTGACCCTCAGCGACGTGTCGTTCGAGGGCAACTTCATCTCGGTCCATGCCGTTACCGAAAACGGCACCGATCTGGTGGCAGAACTGCGCAACGACGGTTCAGGCACGGTCCCGGCGGCGGGCACCAGGATGCACATGGCCTTTGACGCCCACAGCGCCGCCATCCTGCCCGACAGCCTGAACGCGGGGGCCTGAGCCATGGACGACCTTTTCCGCCGTTACGGCAGGGGGCTGACCTTCACCTTTATCGGGCTCACGGCCTTCTGGCTGTTGGTTCTGGTGATCCTGCCCGATTTCAAGCTTCTGGAGGCCTCGTTCCGGCCCTATCTGCCGGTGGTGGATGTCGGCGGGCCCAGGGACACCTATTCCCTGAACAACTATGGTCAGATCTTCGGAAACGCGGTGGATTTCAACGTCTTTGGCCTGACTTTTCAGGTGGCCGCCCGGATCAAGGTGTTCATCCTGACGATCTTTTATTCCGTCGTTGTGACCGTCATCACCTTTGTTCTGGCCTATCCTCTGGCCTTCTATCTGGCCAAGGTCGCCTCATCCAAGGCGCTGCCGACGCTGTTTTTGCTGTTGTTCGTGCCGCTTTGGGTGTCGGAAGTGCTGCGCAGCTTTGCGTGGTATATCATCCTGACGCTGAAAGGGCCGCTGAACTCGTTCCTGATGCTGATCGGCGCCATCGACAAGGAGATCCGCTGGATCGACGGCTACAGCCCGGTCGTGGTGACGCTGGTCTATGCCTATGTGCTGTTCATGCTGTTCCCGCTTTATAACGCCATGCAGTCGCTGGACAGCAACCAGATCGAGGCGGCCGAGGATCTGGGCGCGCCGTGGTGGCGCATCCATTGGCGCGTCGTGCTGCCCCATGCCAAGCCCGGCATCGCCTCGGGCGGTGTGATGGTGTTCATGCTGTCGGCGGGCTCGCTTCTGGTGCCCGCGATCATCAACTCGACCACCGGCAACTGGTTCACCCAGACCATTCAGGGCATCATGCTGGAAGGTCAGGACTGGAACGCCGGCGCGGCCTTTGCCTTCATGCTCTTGTTGTTCTGCACGCTGATGGTGATCTTTGCCATGTGGCTCTTCCGCGTCAAACTTTCCGACGTGGCGAAATAGGGGGGGCCGGATCATGAAAGACAATCGCAAGCTCATTGGCCACATCTATATGGCGGTGTTCCTGCTTTACCTGCTGATCCCGCTGGTGGTGATGTCGGGGGCGGCGTTCAACGACAGCAAGCTGCCCACCGTGATCCCGTGGAAGGGGCTGACCGACCGCTGGTTCATCGCCATGTGGAACGACAACCGCATCTGGATCGCCTTTCGCAACACCATCGCCGTGGCCATCGCCGTGGTGATCATCGCGGTGCCGGTTGGCACGGCGGGGGCCATTCTGGTCAACTCGATCAGCGGGCGGGTGCGGTCGATCCTTTATGGCATGATGGTTGCCCCGATCCTGATACCCGGCGTGGTGATCGGAATCTCGACGCTGTTGTTCTGGAACCAGTTCTCGGTCGGCTCTGGCCTGCATCTATCGGTTCTGGGGCAGGTCAGCTACATCGCCTCGTTCGTGATGCTGATGGTGCTGGCCCGTCTGCAAAGCTTTGATCAGGGGCTGGAAGAGGCGGCGCTGGATCTGGGTGCCACCCATGCGCAGGTGATGCGGCGCATCCTTCTGCCGCACCTTTATCCGGCTGTCGGGGCGGGGGCGGCCATCTCGTTCTTTCAGTCGATCGAGAATTTCAACGTCACGCTGTTCACGCGTGGCGGGGCCGATACGTTGACGGTCTATGTGTTCTCCAAGGTGCGCTCGGGCATCACGCCGACGATCAACGCACTGGCGCTGCTGCTTATTCTGTTCACGCTGGTCATTGCGATCTCGTACGAGCTGAACCGCCGCCGCAGGGCCCGGGTCGAGGACGCGCGCGAGGCTGAGGGTCGGCGCGCGGCGGATGCCGAACTGGTCTGACCGGGCAGAAAAAATGCGAAAGGGCGGCTGAGGTTTCAGCCGCCCTTTTCATTTGCAGGGATGGACGCGTCAGCGCCCGAGGCTCCACCAGCCCTTGCGCTTGGGTTTGTTCGGGTCTTCGGCAGCGGCTTCGGCCACGACATCACCGGGGGCCATGTCCTGCGGATCGGGCAGCAGCCTCTCGGACGGCGCGGGCGCCGGTTCGTTGACCCCCGGATCAACCGGGAAGGTCGCGACATCCGCCGCGGTTTCGGCGGCAGGAGCCGTCGGCTTTTTAGACCGGGCAGAGGTGCTGCGCGGCTTTGCCGGTGCCTTTGCCTTGGCCGCCGGGGCGGCTTCGACCGGGGCTTCGGCAGCCGGGGTTGGCAATTCGGCTGGGGCGGCGACGGCTGCCTTGGCGGCTGCCTTGCCGCGTGGGGCACGGGTGCGGGTCCGTTTCACCGGAGCGTCGGATTCGACCGCCGCCGTGGCTGGAGCCGCCATGACCGGAGCGGCCTCAGCGGCCGTGATCTCGTCACCGGCCTCGTCGTCGTCAGCTTCGTCGTCGCCGCCTTCGGCGTCAGACGGCAGACCGTCCGCAGTCAAGCCCGTGGCCTGCAGGCCGTTGCCCGACTTCTTCTTGCGGCGGCGACGGCGCTTTTTCTTGGTGCCGCTGCCGGCCTCGCCTTCGACGCGCGGGGCGGCGTCCTTGGCTACGGGCTTGGCTTCGACTTCGGCCACATCCTCTTCGACTTCATCGAAATCGTCCGGGATTTCGGGATCGTCCGCGTCATCCACAGCAGCGCCCATGAGGCTGGCATTGCCGGAGATCACCGAGCTTGATGGCACGACGCGGGTCGCCGTCTTGAACTTTTCTATGGAGTAATCCGGGCTGATCAGCGCCGGGTCAGCCTCGAGCCGCACGGCCATGCCGTAGCGCGCCTCGATCAGGGCGAGGTGTTCGCGCTTTTGGTTGAAGAGGAAGTTGATGATGCCGATGGGGGCCTTGAGCAGGACCTCCTTGGAGCGCTTGCGCGTCCCCTCTTCTTCCAGTGCACGCAGAACCTGCAGCGCAAGGCTGTCGTCCGAGCGGATCAGGCCGGTGCCGTGACAATGGGCGCAGGGCTGGGTGGTCGATTCCAGCATGCCGGGGCGCAGGCGCTGGCGCGACATTTCCAAGAGGCCAAAGCCCGAGATCCGGCCAACCTGAATGCGGGCACGGTCGGTTTTCAGCTTGTCCTTGATCTTTTTCTCGACGGCGAGGTTGTTGCGACGCTCTTCCATGTCGATGAAGTCGATGACGATCAGGCCGGCAAGGTCACGCAGGCGCAACTGACGGGCAATCTCCTCGGCGGCCTCAAGGTTGGTCTTGAGGGCGGTATCCTCGATCGAGCCTTCCTTGGTGGCGCGGCCGGAGTTCACGTCGATAGCAACCAGCGCTTCGGTCACGCCGATGACGATGTAACCGCCGGATTTCAGCTGTACGGTCGGGTTGAACATGCCGCCGAGATAGCTTTCGACCTGAAAGCGCGCAAAAAGCGGCATCTGGTCATGGTAGGGCTGCACGACCTTGGCGTGGGACGGCATGATCATGCGCATGAAGTCCTTGGCGGTGCGGTAGCCGAGCTCGCCCTCCACCAGAATTTCGTCGATCTCGCGGCTGTAGAGATCGCGGATCGAGCGTTTGATCAGATCGCCTTCTTCGTAGATGGCGGCGGGGGCGATGCTTTTCATCGTCAGTTCGCGGATCTGTTCCCAGAGGCGCATGAGGTATTCGTAGTCGCGCTTGATCTCGGGCTTGGTGCGCTTGGCGCCGGCGGTGCGTATGATCAGGCCGGCACCTTCCGGCACCTCGATCTCGCCAGCGATTTCCTTGAGCTTCTTGCGGTCGGCGGCGACGGTGATCTTGCGCGAAATGCCACCACCGCGGGCGGTGTTGGGCATCAGGACGCAGTAGCGACCGGCAAGGGACAGATAGGTGGTGAGGGCGGCGCCTTTGTTGCCACGCTCTTCCTTGACCACCTGAACCAGCATGATCTGGCGGACCTTGACGACTTCCTGGATCTTGTAGCGACGGGCGCGCGGTTTGCGGCTGTGGCTGATTTCCTCTGCCACATCCTCTTCGGCGATGCTTTCGATCTCGTCATCGGTGTCGGAGGCATGGTCGATCGAGCGGAATGGCGCTTCGGCCTCGTCGCTGTGGTCGTGGTCATGGTCGTCGCCATGATTGTGCGCCTCGTGCGGTTGTTCGCCGTTGGTCGAGGTCTGCACGAAGGCGTCGGTCGCGGTCTCATCGCCAAGATCCACGACGTCCATGGCACCGATATGGGGTTCGGACTGAACCTCATCGGCGGACTTGGCGGCTTCGGGGGCGGAGCGGCCGCGTTGCGGGCGAGAGCGACGGTTGTCCTCGTCCTCTTGCGCGCGGTTGTAGGCGCGTTCTTCTTCCAGCAGCGCTTTGCGGTCGGCAACCGGGATCTGGTAGTAATCCGGATGTATCTCGGCAAAGGCGAGGAAGCCGTGGCGGTTTCCGCCGTAATCGACAAAGGCGGCCTGCAGCGAAGGCTCGACCCGGGTCACTTTGGCGAGATAGATGTTTCCGGCGAGTTGGCGCTTGTTCAGCGTTTCAAAGTCGAACTCTTCAACCTTGTTTCCGTCAACCACGACAACGCGAGTTTCCTCGGCGTGGGTGGCATCGATGAGCATTTTCTTTGACATGTGCTTTCACTGCGCCGTGCCCGCGACATTGCGCGCCCTGGTGGGGCGTGAAACGAGGTGACAGGGCGGCTTGTTCGGGCGAGTGCGCGTGGGGCCAAGGACAGGACAATGCCCGGTGGGCAGCCCTCGTCTTTCGCCAATTTGTTTGCGCGCATCATCGCGGTTCTCTTTCGAGGTCCTCGCGGATCCCCACATAAAAACCCGGCAAATCAACGACTTATCGGGCAATCCCATGGCCTTTCGGCCTATCCGGCTGACCTCGTTTCGGCGCAGTTTTCGCGCCAGAGCAGAGGTCAGAGAATTCTGTCGCGGACACATGCCCGCTTGTGGCGACCCTAGCGGCAAAGGGGGCGAAATGACAATGGGTGATTTGGTTAAGTGTGTTCGGGTCTCGCTCTGCGATCCCCGGTTGCAACAGTCAATCCTTGCGCAGCGCCTGCAGAATGAAGACGCGGATGGCAGAGGCAAGGCCGACATCGTCGCGGCCAGCGTCGATCTGGGCGGCAAGCTCGTTCAGGGACAGGTTGCGCGCCAGAGCGAGGCGGCGAAATTCGTCCCAGAACTCCGTCTCGAGCGACACCGAGGTGCGGTGGCCGCGCAAGGCTAGTGAGCGTTTCTGCGGACGGCCAGCCGGGGCGGTCATTCCTTGAGATGCCCGTCCAGCGTGCGCTTGGCCTTTTCGGCACGAGCTTTCTCAAGCGCTTTCAGTGCTTTGGAGCGGCCGCTTTTGGCCGCCGCCTCGATACCCTTGGCTTTGGCGGCCTCGCGTAGCTTCTGTTTGTGCACGGTGCGCAGATTGACGATTTCCGCCACGACTTACCCCTTGGGACCGATCATGTCTTCCGGCCGGACCACGCGGTCGAAGGTTTCGCCATCGACATAGCCCAGCGCAATGGCTTCCTGGCGCAAGGTTGTGCCATTCTTGTGGGCGGTCTTGGCCACTTTGGTGGCGGCGTCATAGCCGATGGTCGGGGCGAGGGCGGTCACCAGCATCAGGCTTTCCGTCATCAGCTTGTTGATCCGGTCAAGATTGGCGCGGGTGCCCACAACCATGTTGTCGGTGAAGCTGCCCGCTGCGTCGCCCAGAAGCTGCATGGATTGCAGCACGTTGTAGGACATCACCGGATTGAACACGTTCAGTTCGAAATGCCCCTGCGATCCGGCAAAGCCGACCGCCGCGTCATTGCCCATGACTTGCGCGCAGACCATGGTCAGTGCCTCGGCCTGAGTCGGATTGACCTTGCCGGGCATGATCGAAGAGCCGGGCTCGTTTTCGGGCAGGCTCAGTTCGCCCAGACCCGAGCGCGGGCCGGAGCCCAGAAAGCGCATGTCGTTGGCGATCTTGAAGAGCGACACGGCGACGGTCTTGAGCGCGCCCGAGAACATGACCATCGCGTCATGGGCGGCCAGCGCCTCGAATTTGTTGGGGGCGGTGACGAAGGGCAGGTTGGTGATTTCGGCGATCCGGGCGGCCACCCGCTTGTCCCAGCCCACCCGGGTGTTGAGCCCAGTGCCAACGGCCGTGCCGCCTTGGGCGAGTTCATAGATCTCGGGCAGGATCTTGTTCACGCGCATGATGCCTTGGGCGACCTGATGGGCATAGCCGCCGAATTCCTGCCCCAGGGTCAGGGGGGTGGCATCCTGGGTGTGGGTGCGGCCGATCTTGATGATGTCCTTGAATTCCGTGGACTTTGCGACAAGGGCGAGGTGGAGTTTCTCGAGCCCCGGCAGCAGCACGTCGCGGGCCATCATGCCGATGGCGACATGCATGGCGGTCGGGAACGTGTCGTTGGAGGATTGACCCATGTTGACATGGTCATTCGGGTGAACCGGCTTTTTGGACCCCATCACCCCACCAAGTATTTCGATGGCGCGGTTGGAAATGACCTCGTTGGCGTTCATGTTCGACTGGGTGCCCGACCCGGTTTGCCAGACCACAAGCGGGAAGTTGTCGTCGAACTTGCCGGCGATGACCTCTTGCGCCGCTTTGGCGATGACATTGCCCAGCGCAGGTTCGATGTCTTTCTGGTCGATGTTGACCAGCGCGCAGGCTTTCTTGATCACGCCGAGGGCGCGAATGATGGCCACGGGCTGCTTTTCCCAACCAATCGGAAAATTCTGAATCGAGCGCTGAGTCTGGGCGCCCCAATACTTGTCGGACGGAACTTCAAGCGGCCCAAAGCTGTCGGTTTCGGTGCGGGTAGCGGACATCCGGGCCTCCTCGATCCTTGGATGGTGCCTCATAGCGCCGCAAGTCCGGGAATTCAATCGGTATGCGGCGGTATACCGCGTCAGGCGCGGCTGAATCGGTGCACGCGGGCGGGCGGCAGGTTGAAGAGGACAAAGGCGGTCTGTTCAACCTTGAGGCCAAGGCGGGCGATCTGGTTATCCGACACGGGTGGGCGTGGGCCGTAGGTGAATTGGTAATAAGCGCCATCCGGGGCAAGGATGTCGAAGGCGGCCTTGACGATGCTTTCGCGGATTTCCAGGGGCATCGACAGCAGGGGCAGGCCCGAGATCACCGCGTTGACACCCGGCGCCACTTGGGCAGAGGCAGTCTGAGCGCCGGCATTGTGGACTGTCACACCGGGAAAAGCCACGCGCAGGTGGGTCACGAAATCCGCATTGAATTCAAAGAGGGTCAGGTCTTGCGGCTTGACCCCGGCGGCAAGGATCGCTCGGGTCAGCACGCCGGTGCCGGGGCCGAATTCGACAACGGCGTCGCCGGGCTTCAGGCCAGCTGCCATGGCCTTGGCCAGAAACCGCGATGACGGGGCGATTGCGGAAATCTGCTTCGGCCGGCTGAGAAGCTGGCGCAGAAAGAGCAGCGATTCTGTCATGACTGCCCTATTGCTTGCGGAACTTGTCGAGGCGGACGATCTGGGCGTCTTGCGGCGGCGGGTCGTCTTCGGGGTCCTCTTCGTCGTCCTCGCTTTCGTCTTCATGGGTCTCAAAGCGCAGGCCGAATTCAACCGACGGGTCGACAAAGGTGCGTACCGCATCGAAGGGAATGACCATCGGTTCGGGGTTGTCGCCGAAGTTGAGGGTGATGGTGAAGCCCTCGTCAGACACCGTCAGATTGTCAAACCAGTGCTGAATGACGATGGTCATCTCTCCGGGATAGCGGTTGCGCAGCCAATCCGCCATCTCGACCCCGTCGACCGAGGTATCGAACGTTATGAAAAAGTGATGCGCCCCCGGAAGGCCGTTCTTGCCGACGTCGCGGAGCACGGTCTGAATGAGACCGCGCATCGCCCGGTGCATGAGGTTCCCGTAATCAATGGACCGTGCCATGCCTGCTCCTGTTCTCAATGGGGTTGAGCATAGGCGATTTGGCTCCGAAGGGAAGAGGCAGCGTCACAGCAGCGCCACAGCCGCCGAGGTCAACGCGGCAAGGGCCAGAACGAGCGGCAGGGATTGGTGAAGTCGCAAAAGCAGATAGGCGGAGGCGAGCGCAAGGGCGGCCGGAAAGAGGTTCAGCGATGTGAAGTCCGGAGTAATCATGTGGAAGACGGCGGTGTCGATTCGGGACACGTTGGCAAAGAACACATGGGCGGCGAACCAGAGCGACAGGTTGGCGATGACGCCGACCACGGCTGCCGTGATGGCCTTGAGTGCTCCGGACAGGCGGGGCGCGGCTGTCAGGCGGTCGATCCAGGGTGCTCCGGCAAAGATCCACAGGAAACAGGGGGCGAAGGTCATCCAAAGGGCGATGAGGGCGGCAAAGAGGCCGCCCGACAGCCCGTTTTCGCGGTGTGCTGCCATATAGGCCACGAATTCCGTGACGAGGATCAGGGGGCCGGGCGTGGTTTCGGCAAGGCCAAGCCCATCCATCATTTGCGGCACGGTCAGCCAATGCTGTTCGGTCACCACGGTCTGGCTCATCCATGCCAGAACGGCATAGGCGCCGCCGAAGGTGAGAATGGCCAGTTTTGAGAAATAGATGCCGATGTCGGCGTAGAGGCCGGGGTGCAGGACAACCAGTAGAGCCAGGGGAACCAGCCAGACGGCCCCCCAGATCATGATGGCCTTCAACGAGGTGCCCCAGGGTCGCGGGGTGTCGAGCACTTTGGCAGCCGTGGTCGTGGTGAAAAAGCCATAGAGTCCGGCCAGCAGAATGATCAGGGGGAAAGGCAGGCCAAAGACGAACAGGGCGACGAAGGCAAGGCCGGCGATGACCCAGTAGGTCCGGGACTTGAGCGCGCGTTTGGACACGCGCAGCAGCGCTTCGATCACGACAGCCACCACGGCCGCCTGAACGCCGGTGAATAACGCGGCGATCAGGGGGACTTGGCCGAAGGCGGCATAGACGATTGACAGGGCAAGCACGACCGCCGCACCGGGCAGCACAAACAGCAAGCCCGCGATGAGCCCGCCCAAGGTGCCATGCAGACGCCAGCCGATCCAGGTGGCCAGTTGCATCGCCTCTGGGCCGGGCAGGAGCATGCAGAACGACAGGGCCGAGAGGTAATCCTGTTCGGACACCCATTTCCGCTCGTCCACAAGTTCGCGGTGCATTAGGGCGATCTGGGCCGCCGGGCCGCCGAAGGACAGAACGCCGATCCGGGCGAAGGCGTGGGTCAGTTCGCGGAGTGTGGTCATGCTTGGCGTCCTGCTGGCCAGTCGTGGCCCTCGTCATGGCCATCGCGGGCCCAGCGGTAAAGGGCGTCATAAAGGATCATTCCGGCCTCAAGCTGTTCAAGATCATCACGGTATTGCCGTGACAGACCCACCGATATCGCCAGAAGCCCCGCTGCCTGCGCCGAGAGGTCGTGGCGGTCGGTGTCGGCGGCGCGGACAACGAGGGCGAGGCGGCTCAACGCTTCGGTTTCAAGGCCCCATTCGGTCCGCATGGTGTCGAATGTGCAGGTCTCGCCGCGGTGCGAGTAATGCACGCCCTCGATATCGAAGGGGGTCGCGTTGAAGCGCTTGGCCACGGCGAGAACTTCGGTCGGGGCGACGAAGAGAAAGCGGGCGCCGGGGTCGACAAAACGGCGGATCAGCCACGGACAGGCGATGCGGTCGATCTTTGGGCGGTGGCGGGTGACCCAGAGACGGGTCTTGGGCACGGTAGCGCGCGGGACCATGGGCAGACCCGCCTCGGCCCAGGCGACCGAGCCGCCCTCGAGACTTTCGGCCGGGATGGTTTGGGCGCGCAAGAGGGCGGCGACCCCTTCCGACAGCTTGCGACCCTTGGCGCAGATGATGACGACCCGGCGCCCCGCAAGGTCGGGGGGGGCGGGGTCGAACTGATCGTGCGAAAGGACGAAGCTGCCGGGAATGAGGCGGGGATCGAGGGCAAGATCCTCGGGAAGCCGCACATCGATGAGAGCCGGGCACTCTGGCGTGCCGACAAGGCGCATCAGATGGGCCGGCGTGATCTGGGACGGATTAGGCATCGCAGGTCTCCATATGGGACGGGGATGCGACGCTTGAGCCGGAGCCTCACGGGGTGTTCGCGGAACCCCATGACTACTTTTAGCGGGGTGCAGTTGACCGGGTCAAGACGCCGCTTTGGTCAATTCGCGCAGCAGCTTCTCGCGAATGGCCCGTGGATAATCGGCAAGGCTCTGGGCGGTGATGACGAAACCGTCCGGTGTGATCACGAAACGGCGAAAGTAGTCGGTCAGGTTGAGGGACGCGGCATCATTTTCAATGGCGATGCCGTTGAGTGTGACGCGGTTGGCTTCGACCTCGGCGCGCGCCGCGGGCAGACTTTGGCCCGCGTTTTCAGCGCCGTCTCCGGATAGATCGATCACGTGGCGCTGGCAGTCGGCCACGTCCGGGAACTGGGCGAGCGAGAAGTAAAGGGCTTCGCCAATCGCGGTGTCGGTGTGGTCTTGCGGGCGTTTGAGCAGCCGGATTGCCGCCGCAAGGGCGGCAACGTCATCAGAGGTGCGCAGGGTGATCCACGGCAGCGAGAGGCGTTGTTTGCGCAGGCCCGACCAGTGAACCAGGGACAGCTTGTCCTGACCGCCCACAAGCGCGTCAATGATGTCCGGGTCTTCCAGCGCCTGGGCAAGGCCCTGCATCTGAAGCGTGTATTCCTCGAGACTGATCGAGCCGGACACGTCCACGGCCAGCAAAAGCGCGGTCTCACAGGCAGCGCCCGGGCCGGCGAGCGCGCAGAAAAGAAGGTTCAAAAGAACGCGGCGCATGCGCCAAGGTGGGCCGAAACGAGGCACGGAACAAGAAAAAAGATGGGATGGCCCGGTCTTTTTGGGTCAGTCTGCCGAGGCAAGGTCGACCGGGGCGGTCCGATGTGGCAGTATTTCACAGCGGATGTCTGTGCGGTGATGCTCAGCCGGAAACGAGGTGGAGAAATGGACGCTGCAGTTCTTGCTCACTTTGGCCTGACGCAAGCCGACCGACTGGGGTCAGGCTGGGAGAGCCACATTTTTGGCTTGGACCAGACCAGGATCCTGAGGATACCAAATCCCGAACCTGGAGCGGAGGCGAGAGTCAGGGAGCGCGCGGCGTTCAGTGCAGGTTTGCCCCGGATGCCGTTTGCCGTGCCGCGTGTGCAGGATATCCGGTATGTCGAGGGCACGCTGGTCACAATCGAGGACCGGATTGCCGGACGGGCGATGTCCGAGATGTTGCCCGGTCTGGACGGCACGCGGCGCAGGACGGCGCTGGCGGCCTATCTTGCCGTTGCCGAGGCGATGGCAGCCGTGAGGGTCGAGGGGGACTACGGCGATCTGCTGGTGGCGGAACCAGTGCGGCGCGCCCATTGGGGGGAATATCTGGCGGTGCGGTTGCAGGGGTTCGCAGCCGACGAGGTTCTGGCGCGCGATGTGCCCGGTCTGGACGCAATTGTCGCGCGTCTGACGGCGCGACTGCTGGCCCTGCCGGACCCGGTCAAATGCATTGTTCACGGCGACATCTGGCCGCCGAATGTGATGATGGATGACGATCTGCGGGTGACGGGATTGATTGATTTCAGCTTCACGACGCGGGTCGGTGATACGCTGATGGACTTGGCCGGAGCGGTGTATTTCCTGCAGATCGACAATCCACGTGGGGCCGAGGATGCGGGTTATCTGATGGAGTTGATCGAAGCAAGGCACGGGGCGGCGGTGCGCGACCTTTTTGACCTTTATGCCGTGTGGTTTGCATTCAGCTTTGCCTACAACCATGAGGCCGCTGTCGTTTATCCCTGGTGTCTAGACCTGATCCGGCGGTTCTGACGCGTTTGCGCGGCGCAAGGACAGGACGCCGACGGGGCAGTGTCGGAAAAAGGGAAGGTGCAGGTTTCTGTTGCCAGGTACCTGCGAACCCCGCCTTGAGCGGCTAAGCCCAAGGACTTAAGTTCGGCGACTCGAACTGCTTACGCAGCCAGAGCCATTGCCGGAGCACGGTTGTCATTGGCAACTGTACTTTTGCACCGATAACGGTGGTAGCTCACCGAGCGAAAGCTGGCCCCTTTAGACGTTCGTCGATCCTATTTCGACCCCATTCGCCCGCAATGCCGGGTGGATTGGTGGAGTCGCCGGGTACCGCCCCCGGGTCCGAGCCGTGTATTATGGGTGCGTTTATCGCCATAGTCCGAGTTGCCCCGCACAGGGCCAATATAGGGGCCGGGTGCGGGGGGCGCAAGTGACGCCAAAAGCACACACCCGAAGCGCGGGCTTCGGGCGTGTTGAAACTGACTTGATCGGGACTGGATCAGAAGCCGGACTTGATCGTCTCGAACTCGTTCACCATGCGGTCGCGCATGGTCTGATCCAGCGGGGTCTGGGCCAGAAGCGTGGTCGAAATCGGGTCGACGTCGGCCGCTTTCAGCTCTTCGGCCGAGATCTGCGCCATCGACACGGTTTCGGTAGAGGCGTAGCCAAAGCCTTCAAGCAGGGCCCTGGCCGAGCCGTGGTCCAGCCAGGCGTTGATGAAGTCATAGGCCTTGTCTTCCGAGCCCGGCCCGTCCTTGAGGTTGATGTAACCGCAGAACCACGACGAGGCACCCTCTTTGGCCTGACGCTGGAAACCGACGGGGAAATCTTGCGAGCGCAGAAGTGCGATGCTGTCATTCCAGCTCCACGCCACCAGAATCTCACCCGACGCCATCAACTGGCTGAGTTGCGACGGGTCTGCCCAGTACGCCTTGACCAGCGGATTGACCTTGCGGAGCCAGTCGGCAGCGGCTGTGAACTGCTCTTCGCTGACATTTGTCCAGTCGGTGACACCAGTGGCCAGGAGGGCCAGCGCCCAGACGTCATCGGCATTGTCGGGCAACGAGATGCGACCTTCGTATTTGGGATTGGTAAAGACGGACAGGGAGGCGACGTCTTCGGCGGGCACTTCAGTCGTGTTGTACGCAATGGCGGTATAGGCGTAGTCGGTCGGGATATACCAAACGCCAGTGTCGTCCTTGAAAATTTTCGAATTCAGGAACCGGGGGTCGATCTCGCTGAAATTCGGAATCCGCGAGACGTCCCAAGGCTCGATCACGCCGGCATCGCGGTACTTCTGGATCATCTGGCTGCAAGGATGGGCCACATCTGCCTTGAAACCCGAAGTCAACTTCTGGAACGCTTCGTCATCGTCAGCGAACAGGGCATAGTTGGGTGGCTGGCCGTGCTTGGCGACATAAGGAGCTATCAGCGAAGGTTGTTCAAAACCCGACCAGTCAAAGACGGTCAGTTCCGGGTCACCGGCGCGCACGGTCGACGCAAAGCTCAGTGCGAGGGCGGCACTGGCAAGTAGTCGGATATTGGTAGTCATGGTTGCTCCTTGGTTGGGTTTCCAGCCGGATTAAGTCGTGGCTGGATTATTTGATCAAATGTAAGGCCCGACGCGATACAGTCTCAAGCCCTATTTTCAATATTCGATGATGGGAGGCAATGGGGGCCTATACGTTAGATATTCTTGCATGAACTGCAGCTTTACACCCTGATTTCCGGGCGATAGATCTTCGGGGCTGTCTGTTCAGTCCACTGCGCAGAGCTGCCGGCACCTCAGGCGGGGTCGGCTTGGTGGGAAGACCCGCCATGACCCGTACGAGGATTCGTCCGTCGTTCACGGGCCCTGATCGCAACGATGAACCAAGGTGCAAATCCGTGACAACACTTGATCTTGCCTATGTCCGCCGGCAGTTCCCGGCTTTTTCCGAACCCGTACTGGCGAGCCACGCCTTTTTCGAGAACGCGGGCGGCTCCTACCCCTGCCGACCGGTGGTGGATCGGCTGCATCGATTCTATACCGAACGGAAAGTGCAACCCTACGGCCCTTATCCCGGCGCTCTGGCGGGGGGAGCTGAAATGGATGAGGCACGGGACCGGTTGGCAGCACTGATGGGGGCTGAACAGGATGAATTGTCGTTTGGACCCTCGACCAGCGCCAACACATTTGTGCTGGCGCAGGCGGTGCGGCTGTGGCTGCGCGGGCAGGGTGCCGCGGTTGTCGTGACAAATCAGGACCACGAGGCCAATTCCGGTGTTTGGCGGCGTCTGGCCGATGAAGGGATCGAGGTGCGCGAATGGCAGATCGACCCGCAGACCGGGCATCTTGACCTCGCCGGCCTGAAAGCGCTGCTCGCGGATGGCAGGGTCAGACTTGTGGCATTCCCGCATTGTTCCAATGTGGTGGCCGAAATCAACCCGGTCGCCGAAATCTGCGCCATGGCGCGGGCCAAGGGGGCACGCACAGTTGTGGACGGCGTATCCTATGCTCCGCACGGTCTGCCGGATTTCCCCGGTCTGGGCTGCGATGTGTATCTGTTTTCGGCCTATAAGACCTACGGACCGCATCAGGGGATCATGCTGATCGCACGGGAGTTCGGTGCCGAACTGCCCGCGCAAGGGCATTATTTCAACGCCGGAACTCTGTACAAGCGGTTCACGCCGGCCGGGCCGGATCACGCGCAGATTGCGGCCTCGGCCGGGATGGCCGATTACATCGATGGGCTTTACGCGCATCATTTCAAGGATGCGGCCGGGCCGGCTGCGCGCAATCGGGCGGTGCATGACCTGATGCGAGCCCAGGAGGTGAAGGTGATCGCCCCCTTGCTGGACTATCTGGCCGCGCGCAACGATCTGCGGTTGGTCGGGCCGCGGCGGGCCGAAGACCGCGCACCCACCGTTGCAGTGGCACTGGACCGCGCGGCAGAGCCGGTTTCGGAGGCACTGGGTCGGGATGGGATCGCATGCTGGGCCGGCGATTTTTATGCGGTGCGCCCGATCAAGGCGATGGGGATCGACGCCGACAAGGGTGTGCTGCGGTTGAGTGCCGTGCATTACACCAGTGCCGAGGACGTGACGCGGCTGATCAGCGCCTTGGACCGGGTGCTTTGAGGCAGGCAAAAGCGGGCCTCGGGCCCGACAGACGATGGGCAACTGCCCCAAACGAACGGACTGGGTGATCTGGTGCCGAGGCTGGACCGTATCCTGCAAAACTGCGGCAGGAAACTGAATGACCGATGCGCCCTTGATCCTGTGGTTCCGCCGCGATTTGCGCTTGGCCGATCACCGGATGCTGACGGCTGCCGCAGCCAGTGGACGGCCGCTGATTCCGGTGTTCATCCTTGATCCGGAGACCGAGGCGCAGGGTGCCGCGTCAAGATGGCGGTTGGGTCTGGCAGTGGCGGCGTTCGCCCAAAGCCTTGCCGGCGTCGGTTTGCGGCTGGTGCAGCGCCGGGGTCCTGCGTTGGAGGTCCTGCAAGGACTGATAGCAGAGACTGCGGCGGCCGGGGTCATGTGGACACGGCTCTACGACCCGGTATCCCGGAAGCGGGACGAAGCCGTCAAGTCAGCTCTGAAGGCCACTGGATGCGAGGCCAAAAGCTTCGCCGGTCATGTCCTGCATGAGCCCTGGCGCATTCAGACCGGGCAGGGCGGCTACTACAAGGTTTTCACGCCGTTTTGGCGCGTGGCGCGGCAGTGCGACCCGGGAGAGGTGCTGCCGGCTCCTGCAGCTTTGCGCGGGCCGGACGGGTGGCCTGAAAGCGAGGATCTGGCGGCCCGGGCGCTGGGTGCCGACATGCAGCGCGGTGCTGCGATTGTGCGTGGCTACCAGCGGGTGGGCGAAGCGGCGGCGTTGGCGCGGCTTTGGGGGTTTCTGGACGACCGGGTCGATGACTATCAGGCCCGGCGCGACTTTTTCGCCGAGGATGCGACGTCCGGCCTGTCGGAAAACCTGGCCTATGGCGAGATCGGGCCACGTCAGATCTGGCAGGCAGGCTGGCAGGCGCTGGAGGCGGGTGCGGCCGGGGCAGAGACCTTCCTGAAGGAACTGATGTGGCGCGACTTTGCCCACCATCTGGCCTTCCATGCGCCCCAGATCACCACGCGGAATTGGAAGGAGGGTTGGGACGACTTTCCATGGCGCGCCGACACCCCCGATGCAGAGCAGTGGCGGCGCGGCATGACCGGCGAGCCTGTGGTCGATGCGGCCATGCGGCAGATGTATGTGACCGGCACCATGCACAACCGGGCCAGGATGATCGTCGCCTCTTATCTGACAAAGCACCTGCTGACGGATTGGCGGATCGGGCAGGCGTGGTTTGCCGAGTGCCTGACCGACTGGGACCCGGCCAGCAACGCCATGGGCTGGCAGTGGGTGGCGGGTTCGGGGCCGGATGCGGCACCTTACTTCCGCATCTTCAACCCGGCCACACAGGCAGACCGGTTCGACCCCGACGGCGCCTATCGCCAGCGATGGTTGAGCCCCGAGTCGCCGCAAGCGCGAAGTTACTTCGACGCCGTGCCAAAAAGCTGGGCGGCAAGTCCTCTCACGGAATATCCAGACCCGCTGATCAGCCTTGAAGCGGGGCGGATGCGCGCCTTGGCTGCCTTGGCCCAACGAAACGCTTGAGTATTCACGAATGATCTGGAAACATGAGCAAATATCTTGCGTGGGGGAGATATGAAAGTCCTGACGACGACCAAGGGCCAAACCGGCCTGCCTCGTTATTTCGCGGCCGCTTTCGAGATGTCACAGCGCCTGCAGCGGGGGCGCCTCGATTTTCATTTGCCCGATGGGCGCATTTTCCGGGCAGAGGGCGCAAAGGCCGGTCCGGTGGCCGAGATTCATATTCACAATCCCGACTGCTTTGCCCGACTGATCCGCGATGGGGATCTGGGATTTTCGGAAGCCTTTCTGGAAGGATGGTGGACAACCCCCGATCTGCAAGGATTCATGGATCTGATTCACACCGACAATTCGGAAGTCTATGATGCCTTTCCGGGTTTTGCGATGGTGAGGGCGTATGAGCGGCTGCGGTTCTGGCTTCAGTCGAACAGCAAGCGTCAGGCCCGCAAGAACATCGCCTACCACTATGATCTGGGCAATGACTTCTACCGGCTCTGGCTGGACGACAGCATGACCTATTCCAGTGCCTTCTTCAAATCCGGTCAGGAGAGTCTGGAGAAGGCCCAGGAGCAGAAATACGCCTCGATGGTCGATCAGATGGGTGCCAAGGCGGGCGATCATGTGCTGGAGATCGGCTGCGGTTGGGGTGGGTTTGCGGAATATGCGGCCGGCAAGCGCGGGCTCAGGGTGACGGGTCTGACCATTTCGCAGGCGCAACACGATTATGCCGTCGAACGGATCAGGAAGGCGGGGCTTTCGGACCGGGTCGAGATCAAGTTGCAGGACTACCGCGACGAGAAGGGCGTTTATGACGGCATCGCCTCGATCGAGATGTTCGAGGCGGTGGGCGAGAAATACTGGCCGGTCTATTTCGACGTGGTCATGGCGCGGCTGCGTCCCGGAGCCAGAGCCACGCTGCAGATCATCACGATGCAGGATGCCCGGTTTGACGTGTATCGCAAATCGGTAGACTTCATTCAGAAATACATTTTTCCGGGGGGCATGTTGCCGTCGCCATCGGTCTTGCGCCGCGAGGTCGAACGGGCCGGGATGAATGTGCTCGGGTCGATCGAGTTCGGCAAGAGCTATAGCCAGACCCTGCGCCGCTGGCACGAGATGTTCAATGCGCGGTGGAGCGAGGTGGCGGGCCTCGGCTTTGACGAGCGGTTCAAGCGGATGTGGAATTTCTACCTGACCTCTTGCGCAGGGGCCTTTGAGGGCGGAAACTGTGACGTGACGCAGATCACGATTGCCCGTCCGGCCAACTGAGGCCGGACGGTTTCAAACAGCCCCGAAAATGGGGAGACGAGGCAGGGACCGCATGCCGACCGCCACCAAGATCTTTGCCGCCGTGGCCTTTGCCATCGTGGGCTGGCTTGCCGCGAGCTTTTACATCCCGCAACTGCCGGAAGGCACCTCGACCGGGTTCTTCCGCGAGATCACGGCGGCACTCGGGTTTCTGATCGGCTGGTTCACGCTGGGCAAGGCGATGGGGAAGGGGTACCGCGAGGCAATCTCGCTGGGGCTGATGACCTCGCTTTACCTGTTGGTCTGGGCGCTGGTCGGGTTCTCGGTGTACCGGATGATCATGCGGTCGACCAAGATGACCTATCACGATGCCGGTGAGGCCGTCTTGGATGTCCCGATGCTGATGCTGTACTACGGCAAGTTGATGGGCTCGGTGCCTTTCATCGCAACCCTGGTGATCGGAGGAGCTCTGGGCGGGATGGCCGCGGAGTTCGCCGTGAAGCGTTGGCGCTGATGGAGCCCAGCGGGTCTGAGGCGGAGGTGCAACTGGGTGTCGTTCTGGGACGGCCCGGTGCGACCCAGGCGCAGACACCGGACGAGGCGGCGCGCTGGGCTTTCTTTGCCCAGGTGACCGGGGCCGAGCCGGGGGCAGCGCGGTGCACGCAGGAACTGGCCGAGGATATCATGGCGCTTTATGGCACCGTGCCCGCCGAGGAGGTTGCGGCACGGCTGGGTCCCATGGCCGTCAGGGCGTCATCGCGGGCGCGGGTGGAAAGTGCGCCGAGCGAGGTGCGGCACCGGGCTGGCGACGGCGATGTTCTGGTGGCGCGGCAGAGGCTGGCCTATGCCAAGTATTTCTCGGTCGAGGAATACGACGTCGCCTGGCAGTGCTTTGACGGCGAGATGAGCGAGACGGTGACCCGGGCGGCCTTTATCTCGGGCGATGCGGTCACGGTGCTGCCCTATGATCCGGGGCGCGATCTGGTGCTGCTGGTCGAGCAGTTCCGCGCCGGGCCGCTGGCGCGGGGCGACCGCCAGTGCTGGCAGCTGGAGGCGGTGGCGGGCCGGGTCGATCCGGGCGAGACGCCCGAACAGGCGGCGCGGCGGGAGGCGGTGGAGGAAGCCGGGCTGGAGTTGCAGGAGTTGATCGAGGTTGCCCGCTATTACCCCTCTCCGGGGGCGGTCAGCGAATACATCTACTCCTATGTGGCGCTGGCGGAACTGGCCGACGGGGTGGTCGGGACTTTCGGCATGGCGGAGGAGGCCGAGGACATCCGCACCCATCTGATGCCCTTTGAGCGACTGATGGAGCTGGTGGCGAGCGGAGAGATCGAGAATGCGCCGCTGATCCTGACGGCGCTGTGGCTGCAACGCGAGCGCGCAAGGCTGCGGGGGCAAGCGTAATCTGGAATGTCGCTTTTGACGACATCGTGTTTTCTTGTTTTATAACAATATGATAACGGTTTCCATTAACCAAATTGAAAGGAATGTCGCGGGGCCTTCCGCCAGAGGGAAAGGGCCTCCGGCGGGAGTATTTTGCAAGGTGCAATCGGGGGCGTTGCGGGCCTTTTTACAGGTTCAGGCTGGTCCAGGCCCCGTTGCGTCTGGAGGAGCGCACGCAGGCATCGACGAAGGCGACGCCTTCCAGACCCTCTTTCAACCCCGGGAAGATGACGGCGGGATCAAGGGCCGTGCCGTCGCGCCGCGCGATGATGGCGCGGGCGGCTTCGGCATAGATATTGGCGAAGCCTTCCAGATAGCCTTCGGGATGGCCCGAGGGGATGCGGGTCAGGCGGCCGGCCGCCTCGCCCGAGCCGGGACCGCCGCGGGTCAGGCGGTACTGCGGTTTGCCCAAAGGCGAAATCCACAGGTAATTCGGGTTCTCCTGCCCCCATTCGAGCCCCGCCTTGGTGCCAAAGATCCGCAGGCGCAGACCGTTTTCCTGACCCGCAGCGACCTGGGAGCACCAGAGCGTGCCACGCGCGCCGGAGGTGTAGCGCATCATCACATGGGCGTTGTCGTCAACGCGGCGGCCGGGCACGAAGCTTTGCAGATCGGCGGCGAGGGTGTCGAGCGTCAGGCCCGTCACGAAATTCGCGAGGTTGAAGGCATGGGTGCCGATGTCGCCGGTGGAGCCGCCGGCCCCCGAGCGGGCGGGGTCGGTGCGCCAGTCGGCCTGTTTCTGCCCCGTCTGTTCGATGGGTTCCGACAACCAGTCCTGAATATATTCGACATTGACCAGACGGATATCGCCAAGCGCGCCCGCGGCCACCATCTCGCGGGCCTGACGGATCATCGGGTAGCCGGTGTAATTGTGGGTCAGGGCAAAGACCGAACTGGACGCCTCGACCGCCTTGGCCAGTTTCTTGGCCTCGGCCAGAGTGGCGGTCAGGGGCTTGTCGAGAATGACGTGGATGCCGCGCTTTAGGAACGGCAGGGCGGCGGGGGCGTGCA
>JANMCI010000282.1:0-7727 GCA_031361245.1 Rhodobacterales bacterium | reverse complement strand
CGCCAGGCCCTGGCCGCCCAGCATGCCGCGCGGCTTGTCGTTGCCGACACAGGTGTCGACCACCAGTTTCAGGCCGCCAGGCCCCTCGACCAGCAGCGCATGGATCGAGAGTTTCAACGTGCCGTCCTCGCTCGCGAAATTCGGAAACAGCCACGGCATGGTACGAAGCCCTTCGACCGTCAGCCCGGCGAAGAACGGCGCGTCGGCATTGTAGGCAACGGGCGACTCGAATTCGACGACCCGCGTCACGGTCACATCGCCGATTTTCCACTTCAGCATCTCGCTCATTTCTTCGCCGCGTTTTTGACCAGATCGTCCACCACGGATGGATCGGCCAGGGTCGAGGTGTCGCCCAGCGCGCCGTAGTCGTTTTCGGCGATCTTGCGCAGGATGCGGCGCATGATCTTGCCCGACCGGGTTTTCGGCAGGCCGGGCGCCCACTGGATCAGGTCGGGCGTGGCAATCGGGCCGATTTCGCTGCGGACCCATTTGACCAGTTCCTTCTTCAGATCCTCGGACGGATCCTCTCCCTTCATCAGGGTCACATAGGCATAGATGCCCTGACCCTTGATGGGATGGGGATAGCCCACAACCGCACTTTCCGCAACCTTGGGGTGAGCGACCAGCGCGCTTTCGACCTCGGCGGTGCCCAGGCGGTGACCCGAGACGTTCAGCACGTCGTCGACCCGGCCGGTGATCCAGTAATAGCCGTCGGCGTCGCGGCGGCAGCCGTCGCCGGTGAAGTAATAGCCGGGATACTGGCTGAAATAGGCCTCCTCGAACCGCTTGTGGTCGCCCCACAGGGTCCGCATCTGGCCGGGCCAGCTGTCCGAGATGCAAAGCACCCCCTCGGTCGCCGTTTCGGTCTGCACGCGGCCGGTCGCGGCATCCAGCACTTCCAGCCTGACGCCAAAGAACGGCTTGGTGGCCGAACCCGGTTTTTGCGGGATGGCGCCGGGCAGCGGCGTCACGATATGGCCGCCGGTTTCGGTCTGCCAGAAGGTATCGACGACGGGCAGGCGGCCCTTGCCGATGTTCTGGAAATACCAGTTCCACGCTTCGGGGTTGATCGGCTCGCCGACCGTGCCCAAAAGCTTCAGGCTGCTCAGGTCATGCTTTTCGACAAGGTCGGTGCCAAGAGCCATCAGACTGCGGATGGCCGTGGGGGCGGTGTAGAACTGGTTCACCTTGTGCTTGGCGATCACCTCCCAGAACCGGCCGGCATCGGGATAGGTCGGGACACCCTCGAACATCACGGTGGTGGCGCCGTTCGACAGCGGGCCATAGACGATATAGCTGTGCCCGGTGACCCAGCCGACATCGGCAGTGCACCAGAACACGTCGCCGTCGTGGTAATCAAAGGTCAGCTGGTGGGTCAGGCTGGCAAAGACCAGATAGCCGCCGGTGCTGTGCAGCACGCCCTTGGGTTTGCCGGTCGAGCCCGAGGTATAAAGGATGAACAGCGGATCCTCGGCCCCGACCTCGGCATAGGCGCAATAGGGGGCGGCCGCGGCCATTTCAGCCTTGAGGTCAAAGTCGCGCCCCTCGGTCCAGGTGGTTTGATCGCCGGTGTGCTTGACCACCAGGCATTTCACGTCGTCCTGACAGTGCTGCAGCGCCTGATCGGCGTTGGATTTGAGCGGGGTCTTCTTGCCTGCGCGCGGGCCGTAGTCGGCGGTGATGACAATCTTTGCGTCGCAATCGTTGATCCGGCTGGCCAGAGCGTCGGGCGAGAAGCCGCCGAACACCACCGAATGGATGGCACCGATGCGGGCACAGGCCAGCATGGCATAGGCGGCCTCGGGGATCATCGGCATGTAAAGGACGACGCGGTCGCCCTTCTGGACGCCCTGCGCCTTCAGCACATTGGCCAGACGGCAGGTCTGCTCCAGAAGCTCGGCATAGCTGATGTGGCGGGCCGGGGTCTTGGGGTCGTCCGGCTCCCAGATGATCGCGGTCTGGCTGGCGCGGGTCAGCATGTGGCGGTCGATGCAGTTGGCAGAGATGTTCAGCGTGCCGTCTTCGAACCACTTGATCGAGACCGCGCCCTTGGCAAAGCTGGTGTTCTTGACCTTGGTGAAGGGTTTGATCCAGTCGATGCGCTTGGCCTGTTCGGCCCAGAAAGCGTCCGGGTCGCTCACCGAAGCCGCATAGGATCGGGCGTAACCCGCCGCATCCATATGGGCAGCTTTGATAAACTCGTCCGACGCCGAAAAAATCGACGGTGCGCGATCTGACATAGCTTCCTCCCTTTTCAGGCGATCGTTGGCCACAGGCCACGCGCCGCCCAAGTCCTCTCGCCTCGCAGTCTATCGCAGCTTGGCGATAGTAAAAGCGTTTTGGTGTGGATCCTCGAGGCGGGCTTGTATACCACGGGATACCGTTTTGCAACTTTTCACACCGGCTGGCGCAACACAGCGTAAGCCGTGCTGTAGAAACGGGATTTTTCCTTTGAATGCCAAAGATTGCGCTAACGGTCGCTGCGTTGCGGCGCGGCGCGACATTTTGACACAATCGGGTCGCGGAATGTGTCGCCA
Organism: Rhodobacterales bacterium; assembly: GCA_031361245.1. Lineage (GTDB taxonomy): Bacteria > Pseudomonadota > Alphaproteobacteria > Rhodobacterales > Rhodobacteraceae > Stagnihabitans. The sequence continues at coordinate 5,190 of JANMCI010000282.1, read as the reverse complement.
GGGCAGGTTGGGGAGGGGCACCGGGGGCGCCGGGATGGCCGTCACAGATAGGAAACGAGGGGGGGCTGCAACCCGGCCTGTTCCAGCAGGCGGCGCTGCAGGGGCGAGACGGCGCGCAACTCCATCTGGCCGCCCTTGCGCCGGATGCGGTGGGCCAAAAGCTCCAGCGAGCGCGCGCCGGAGCTGTCCAGATAGGCGAGGTCGCTGAGGTCGAGCACGAAGTGCCGCGGATGGTCCGCGATCTGGTCCAGCGCGGCCCCGACCTGTGCTGCGGCCCCAAAGAAATAGGGGCCGTGCAGGCGGACCACGACCTGACCCGCGGCAAGGGCTTCGTCGGCGCTCGTCTGGTCCAGCGTGGCGCTTTGTGACATGCGGTGGATGAAGACCAGCCCGCCCAGCGCGAAACCTGCGACGATGCCCTCGGTCAGGTCGCGGAAAACGACGAGCAGGAAGGTGACGGTGATCACCAGCGCATCGGCCTTGTTCGACCGCGCAAGGTCCCAGATCTCGGCCTTTTCGGCCATGTTCCAGGCGACGACGGCCAGCACCCCGGCCAGTGCCGCCAGCGGGATATGGCCAGCCAACGGCGCGGCGATCACCATGAACAGAAGGACGAACAGCGCGTGCAGCATCCCCGATACCGGCCCGCGCGAGCCTGCGCGGACATTGGTGGCGGTGCGGGCGATGGTGCCGGTGGTGCAAAAGCCGCCAAAGAGGGCCACACCGACATTGGCCACACCCTGCGCCACCAGTTCGGCGTTGGAGCGGTGGCGCGCCCCGCTCATCCCGTCGGCGACGACCGCGGACAGCAGGCTTTCGATGGCCCCAAGCAGTGTGAAGCTGAGCGCCCAGGGCAGGGCGGCCAGCAGGCTGGCCTGTGTCAGGACGGGCAGGGCGGGCAGCGGCAGGCTGCGGGGCAGGGCGCCAAAGCGGTCGTGGATGGTTTCGACCGGCAGATGCAGCACAGCCACGGCAAGCCCGGCGACCGTGATGGCGATCAGCAGGCTTGGCAGGCGGGGGGCCGTGTGCTTGAGGACCTGAATGATGCCGATGGTCAAGGCCGAGATCAGCGCCACCTCGACCGAGACGGTTGCGCGCGCGTCCCAGAGTGCTGCGACCTTGGGCAGGATGGCGGCAGGTTCGGGCCCCGGCAGGTGCAGCCCGAACAGGTCCTTGATCTGGGACGCCGCGATGATGACGGCGATCCCTGCGGTGAAGCCCAGCGTCACCGGATAGGGGATATAGCGGACATAGGAGCCGAGGCGGAATGCGCCGGCGATCACCAGAAACAGGCCACTGAGGAGGGTGGCGAGGATCAGGCCCTGCGGCCCGATCGCGGTCACGCAGCCCGCGATCAGCACGATGAAGGCACCCGCCGGCCCGCCGATCTGATAGCGCGATCCGCCAAGCAGCGAGACCAGAAAGCCGCCGATGATGGTGGTGTAAAGCCCGACCTCTGGGCCTACACCCGACGCTATGGCGATGGCCATCGACAGCGGCAGGGCGACGATGGCGACCGTCAGACCCGCGATGGCATCGGCGCGCAGGGCGGCCAGCGAATAGCCCTCGCGCCAGACGGTGACAATCTTGGGCAGAAACTCCGAGGTGGTGTGGGGCGGCTGGCTGAGATCGGTCAAGGTCGGAACCCGTTGTTTTGCCGCAGCAGACGCCTGTGGCGGCGTCATGTCAACACGCGGCTCAACCCGGCTCATCCGGGCGCGGTGTGGCGTTTGCGGCGGCGGATCCAGCGGAGCGGCGTGCCGCCGCACTTCTTTCTTCTCGCCTCTGGCGCGGGGCGCCAACCGGCTCGGGACGCGGTGCCTCCGGCGGGGATATTTGCGGCCTTATGTATCAAACGCACCAAGCGGCGGGGGCTGAGATGATCCTTGCCGCGCTAGTCGGCGTCGTTATGCAGATCTGTATGACGCCATGTGACTCGGATTTTCTCAAGCCCATCATCGTCAACTTTGCGCTCTATAACGTGAAGCGCGAGGCAAAAGCGAGTCCTGTGCTTTTTTCGGAACACATCTTCGTAGAGGATGATCCCAACCAACACGAGAAGGAAGTCGGGGTCTGGTCGCAAAATCTCTTTCCACATTTGTGGGGTTATTTTCTGGTTGCTCGTTGTTTGCCCTATGAAGAACGAGCCGGATGGAACCACAATGCTTGGTTCCGGTCCACGTGCCGTGGGGATTATTATGTCGGCATTGTCCGTCTGGAATCCGCGATTCCTGTAAAGCAAAGTCGAAGCGAGCCTACTACGCATCGAGGGACTGCTGCCAAAGTTGGTGACCTTGGTCTCAACGTTCGGGTTTTCTTCTTTGAATCCGACAATAGGAAAATCGTTTCCCGATATGTCGAGCGACAGATACGCCCGCGCTTGGGCTTCCCCAAGCTCACGAGTGTCTTTGATGGCCGTTCTGGTTTGTCGCAAGGAGACAAAGAGCATCAAAAGGCCGCTAACCGAGACAAAGAAGCCGGCCACAGTGACCCAAGCCATAACTTGCGCCCAATACGCCATGTCCTTTTGGGCCTTCAGGTCTTGGGAGGTATTTTTTTCTTCAATGTAGGAGTTTATCTCCTTTTCAAGGCAATGAGCGACCCTACTGAGGGGCGTGTCAGCGATGCTGCAATGTTCTCTTATGGCTTCGGAGGCTTCCTGTGCCTGGCGTTTTTCATATTCGTGACGGTCATCCCATTCCTTGTGTAGCCTAAATGACTGCTCTAATACCAAGAAAAACAAGCCGAAAATGGCTAGCGCCATAAAGATCGACCCTGCGCCATAGAACCCTAGAGACGCAATCCATCGCAGCCTATCGCGGTCAAGCATTGCAATAGGAACGCCGCAGTGAACTTTCCACGAGAAAGCTTGTTGCGGACGTTCACCTCCTTTTCGTAGATTCCCAATCTGGCCAGCTTCTCGACAAGCTGCCCATAAGTCACGCCTTTTCGCTTCAGTTCCGCCTTCAGAATATTCGCGGCCATCAACTCCCAGTCTGTGTGTTCTGGCATGCCTCACCTTTCGTAACAAAAGTAATGATTACGATACTTATGCCCTTGTACTCGATACGTCAACGTACTATATGCGTTACTAAGGTAACAAAAGTAGTACATCATGGCCCAACACTTCCTCCTTTCCGCCGCCGCTCGCACCCTGAGCCTCAAGGCGATCTACCAAGCTGGCGAGGAAGCCGCCTATGCCAAGTTCTGCGAAACGCGCTGGACCGATGGCGAGCCGGTCTGCCCCGATTGCGGTTGCTGCGAAACCTACACGATCACCACACGCCGCAAGTTCAAGTGCAAGGGCTGCTATCGCCGATTCTCGGTCACTTCCGGCACCGTCTTTGCTTTGCGCAAGATGGCTTTCGTTGACCTGTTGGCGGCGATTTGCATCACCGCGAACGCGTCTAAAGGCGTGTCCATGATCCAGCTTTCCCGCGATCTGGACTGCCAATACAAGACCGCTTTCGTGCTGGCTCACAAGTTGCGCGAAGCGATGGCGCTGGAAGTGCAGACCGGCGAAACCTTGGACGGCCATGTCGAGATTGACGGCGCTTACTTCGGTGGCACCATCCGCGCGCAAAACCACAAGGCAGACCGCGTTGACCGTCGCCGCAAAGAGAGCCAGAACGGGCAGCGCCGCGTGGTCGTGGTGATGCGTGAACGCTTTGGCCGCACCCTGCCGACTGTCACCATTGGGCCGAAAGCTATTTCAGCCGCCTGCGCCGCATGGTCGTTGGCCAGCACCACCATGTTAGCCCGCAATACCTGCAACAGTATGCCAACCGCGCTTGGGAGGGCTACTGGCAGCGGGCGGCAAGAGGCTAAGACACAACATTCTGTGGCTTCAGTGAAGTCCGTTAGACTCTTGAACCGTTTGGCTGTAAAAACGAAGGCGGAGATGGTTGGACATCTCCGCCTGTGGCGTCTCCGTAGCTTATTGGATAGAGCGCACTCTTGGTACGGGTGGGGTAGCTGGTCCGAGTCCAGCCGGGGACACCACATAACTGTTCTGCCTAGGCCCCGCTTCGGCGGGGTTTCTTCTTTCTTGACCACGCAACAGATTTTTTACGGGTCCGCAAGTGATTCAGCAAGACGATTCAAGCACTTAAGCCTGAACTTGCCCAAAACACGATTCGTGGATTCATCAAGTTGTGGCATGGCCTCGCGCCACTTGAAAGCCTTGATGTGGGGGTTCCGGCTCTTGGTTTGCACAACCTGTTGATGGGGCGCGCGAATTTTTTGCGCCCGAATCATTCACCAGGCTCCATCGATGCATGGACCTTACCACCAACCCACCAGCCGCCATCCGCGCCAATGCCTGATGCACCCGCGCTGAGGCGGCCCTGTAGGTCGGACTTGGCGCTTGTTGGCACATATGGCGCGCAACATCGGCGGGGGTCTTGGGACCGCTTGCCAGCGCGGTTATCACGGCCCGCTTGGTATCGCCCCGCTTGGCCTGCACCACGCCCCGGTAGGCCGCTGGCAGGGTCGCAGGATCAATCCCCCGCTCTGCCAGCAAGGCGTTGACGTGAGCCAAGCTGCCCGATCCTGTCAGGATCAGCCGTTTGCGCAAAACCAGCAGCGCCGATGTGATGGTCTTGTCCAGCATGGCCGCAGGATAGCCGGCAGGGATTCACTTTGCTTGGTGCGTTTGATACATAAGGCCGGATATTTGGGGACGGGTAAGGGGAACGGTCAGGCGAAGGGGCTGGGGTCGTAGGCGACGCCGGTGAGGTAAAGGCCCTGAGGCGGGCAGACCGGGCCGCAGGCGGCGCGGTCGCGGGCGGCGAGGGCTGTGGCGATGCGGTCCGCCGGCCAGGCGCCGCTGCCGACGCGTTCCAGCGATCCGACGATGGAGCGGACCTGATTGTGCAAGAAGCTGCGGGCGCGCAGCGTGAAGCGGAATTCGGTGCCGCCGGGGGTTGGCGCTTCGGTGATGGTGATCTCGTCCAGCGTCTTGACCGGGCTCGCTGCCTGACAGAACGACGAGCGGAAGGTGGTGAAGTCGTGCTTGCCGATCAGATGGGCGGCCCCTGCCCGCATGGTCTCGAGGTTGAGCGGGTTCACCACCCGCCACACCCGGTCCCGGTCATGCGTGGCGGGGGCGCGGCGGATGACGAGGCGAAAGAGGTAGCGCCGCTCCAACGCCGAAAAGCGGGCGTGGAAGCTGTCCGGGGCGCGGGCGGC
>JANMCI010000254.1:0-5716 GCA_031361245.1 Rhodobacterales bacterium | reverse complement strand
AGATCGCCCGGCGTCAGACCATGGCGGACCGAGACGCGCTCATCAAAGACAAAGCATTCGCCTTGCCACAGACTTCGCTCCTGCGGCACCTCCTCCAGATATTTCAGAATACCGCCCTTGAGGTGATAGACGTCGCCAACCTCTTGACCCAGCAGGTAATTCGTTGCCTTCTCGCAGCGGATGCCGCCGGTGCAGAACATGGCGATGCGTTTGTTGTGAAAGCGATCCTTGTTGGCCTCCCACCAAACCGGAAAGTCGCGAAAGGCATGGGTGCCGGGGTCAACCGCACCTTGAAACGTGCCGATCTGAACCTCATAGTCATTGCGGGTGTCGATGACCGCGACATCCGGGGCGCTGATCAAAGCGTTCCAATCCTGCGCCGTCACATAATGGCCAACCCGCGATCCGGGGTCGATGTCGGGCTGACCCATGGTGACGATCTCCTTCTTGATCCGAACCTTCATGCGTCCAAAAGGCATTGAGTTCGCAGGGCTTTCCTTCCATTCCAGCGCATCGCATCCCGGCAGCGACCGGATCTGCGCCAAGACCGCATCTACCCCCTCCCGACTGCCTGCGATGGTGCCGTTGATCCCTTCTGCAGCCAGCAATAGCGACCCTTTGACCCCGTTCGCCACGCAAACCCCGACCAGCCCCGGACGCAATGCGGCAGGGTCGGAAAACCGGGTAAAGTGGTAAAGGGCAGCGACTGTCAGCATGCGCGCGGCATAGCCCTTTTGCCGTGCCCCTACAAGACAAGCGCCCGTCGGTGGCGGCGTGAACGCCAAAGATGGCAGCCCGCAGCATGCCGTCCCTTGACCCGCGGCTGCCCCGTCCTTACCCAAGACCCAGTCAGTCCGAAGGATCCCGTGATGCACCCCAATGACGAAGCCCTGATCGTGATCGACGTCCAGAATGATTTCTGCCCCGGCGGTGCCCTCGCCGTGGCAGAGGGAGACATGATCCTGCCGAGGATCAACGCGCTGCTGGACGATTTTGCCACTGTCATCTTCACGCAGGATTGGCACCCCTACGATCACTCCTCCTTCGTCGAAACCCATCCGGGCGCAACTGCCTTCACCCAGATCGACATGCCCTACGGCAAGCAAACCCTTTGGCCGCGGCATTGCGTACAGGGCTCTCACGGGGCGGCGTTTCACGCTGATCTGCGGACGGATTCCGCCCAACTTGTCGTTCGCAAGGGATTTCGTCGCGCCATCGACAGCTATTCAGCCTTGTTCGAAAATGACCGGAGGACATCGACCGGATTGATCGGCTATCTGACTTCCCGAGGTATCTCCAAAGTCGTTCTTGTCGGCCTCGCGACCGATTTCTGTGTCGCCTATTCCGCGCTGGACGCGGCCCGTCTTGGCCTGGGCGTTACGGTCCTTGAAGGTGCCTGTCGCGCCATCGACCTTGGCGGATCGCTCGCGGCGCAGCATGCCGCCATGCGCGCGGCCGGGGTAATTCTGCTGCCGTGATCAATTCAGCGTTCGTTAAGGCAGTTGGTTTAGACCTGCGTTCAGGGACAGGACCAGGCGAACAATGGCTGAAGCAAGAGACTCCGCCTCCGGTGCGTTGAACGATCTCGCGCATTTCGAGGCAAGCAACAGAAAGGAGGGGCGGCACCTGCACTATGCAAGGGGCCGGATCCGTTCCTTCTGGTTGCGCCAGACCCTGACGCTTTTTGGATCCCTGACCATCGGCTTGCTCTCGTCTCCATGGCTTGGATTGGCACTTGCCGCGATTGCGCTGGGCGGAGAGGTCTTTGACATAGCGATTCTGCGCTGTGTCATACGGCGCCTGCGCGATCACAAAGCGGGGCCGGTGACCACGTCGATGACCCTCGCCGGAGCCGTTGTGCAAGGCTTGACGATCGGAGCCTGCGTAGCGCTGAGCTGGCAATTTGTCCCGGTAAACGAGGCGCGGTTCTTCGCGGCTTCTTTCTTGATAAGTGCCGCGATCAATGCGGGCCTCAGCCGGCCGCATTTCAGACCGGCGGCGGATGCCCGGCTCGTCGTATTTCTGCTTACCGGCTTCGTCATGATGGCCATCGACTTGCGACAGCCAGCCTTGGCAACTTCGCTGGGCTACGCGTATTTCGCGGCGTCATTCTTGTTGCTTGCTTATATTTCGCTCCTGTTCATCCGCCTTTTTGAGCGTAATTATGAACAACGGCGTCGGCATGATTTGTCGCTGCTGACCCATCAGCAGGATCAGGAACTTGCCCGCGCTGCTCTGGCCACAAGTGTCAGAAACAGTCAGCGGCTTGCCTTGGTTGCCAAGTATGCCAACGACAGCATCATCCTCAGCGGGCCGGACGGGCGGATTGAATGGGTCAATGACGCCTTCACACGGATTACCGGCTATGAATTCGATGAGGCGGCAGGTCGGTTTCCCTCCGAGATACTGAATGCACCGGGCACGGATATGGCGACCGTGCACAAGCTCAACCTCGCCCGCGATACCTGCTCGCCGGTCCGGGTGGAAATCCTCAACCGAACGAAATCCGGCCGCCTGATCTGGATGGAGACGTCGATCATTCCCATCACCGGAGAGGATGGCCAGCTTGAGGTCTGGATCGCCGTTGAACGCGAGATTACCGAGGCGAAGGAGCGCGAAGCGGAACTTGCGCGCGCGCGCATCGCAGCCGAAGAGGCGGGGCAGTCCAAATCGCGTTTTCTGGCCAACATGAGCCATGAAATCCGCACGCCGATGAATGGTGTAATCGGTGTGGCAGAGCTGTTGTCGGAGACGGAGCTGTCGCCGTCACAGTCCATTTTTGTCGACACGATTCTGGAATCCGGCAGGGCACTTCTGGGCATCATCAATGACATCCTCGACCTCGCGAAGCTGCAGTCCGGAAAGGCCGTGCTCACAGCCGAACCGTTCTCGCCGAAAGCCTGCATCGACAGCGTGTTGCGGATTCTTGGACCGTCAGCCGACAAGAAGGGGTTGGAACTGCGGCTTGAAGGAGATGTCTCGGATGCCTTTGTACTGGGGGATGAGGGAAAAATCCGGCAGATCCTCCTCAATCTGGTGGGAAACGCCGTCAAATTCACCCGCGAAGGCACGGTTTCTTTGGCACTGCATTTGCCCACCGATAATTCTGACCTTCTTGAGATTGCCGTGACCGATACCGGAATTGGGATCGCGCAGGACCGGATCGATGCCATATTTGAAAGCTTCAGTCAGGCCGACAACGGCATCGGGCGGCAATTTGGCGGAACGGGTCTGGGCCTGACAATATGTTCGATGCTGGCCGAAGAGATGGGAGGCAGCATCACCGTGCGCTCGGTCATTGGCAGGGGCTCGGTGTTCACTCTGCGGGCACGGCTGCCGTTGACATTTCTCATCAAGGCTCCGGTCAAACTGGTGGAACGGCGCGCTTTGCCGCGACTGCGGCCGGGTCTGGTGGTCATGGTGGCCGAGGACAATCGCACGAACATGATGATTGCGCGCAAGATGCTGGAAGGTCATGTCCAGACTCTGATCGAGGCGACAAACGGCGATGAGGTCTTGGCGCTGTATGAGGAAAGGCAACCCGACCTGATCCTCATGGACATCTCGATGCCGATCAAGGATGGCTTGCAAGCCACCCTGGAAATCCGGGCCCATGAACGGCGTCTGGGCCTGGTGCACTGTCCGATCCTTGCGCTGACTGCCAACGCCTTTGGCGAAGATCGCGAAGCCTGCCGCGATGCCGGGCTCGACGGCTTTCTTGTCAAACCCCTGTCGCGGGGTGACCTGTTATCCGCAATCGACGCGCATTGCCCGTCGAACCCTCCCCATGTCAGGGCGATAGGCCTTTGACCTGACTGGCCGTCCTGCGGTAGTCAGGCTCAAAGGGAGTGCGGCGATGGTTGATATTGCGACGCGGGTCTGGAACCACAAGTGGAAGATCGACCCGATCGTGCGGTCGCTGATTGATACGGACTTCTACAAATTGCTGATGTGTCAGTCGATCTTCCGCAACAAGCCGGACACTGTCGTTCAGTTCAGCCTGATCAACCGCAGCCACTCGATCCGTCTGGCGGAATTGATCGACGAGGGCGAATTGCGCGAGCAGCTGGATCATGTCCGCTCGCTGTCGCTGACCCGGGGAGAAAGCACTTGGCTGCGCGGCAACACCTTTTACGGCAAACGCCAGATGTTCCGGCCCGACTTCATGGAATGGTTCGAAAAGCTGCGACTGCCGCCGTATCACCTGGAAAAGCGCGACGGTCAGTTCGAGCTGACCTTTGAGGGCAAATGGCCCGAGGTCATGCTGTGGGAAATCCCGGCCTTGTCGGTGCTGATGGAATTGCGCAGCCGCCGGGTTCTGGAGCAGTTGGGCCGGTTCGAGATCGAGGTGCTGTACGCCCGGGCCATGACCAAGCTGTGGGAAAAGATCACCCGGCTGCGCGGGATCGACGGCTTGAGGATCGCGGATTTCGGCACCCGCCGCCGCCACTCGTTTCTGTGGCAGGACTGGTCGGTGCAGGCGATGATCGAAGGGCTGGAGGGCAAGTTCACCGGCACCTCGAACTGCCTCATCGCGATGCGGCGCGAGGTCGAGGCGATCGGCACCAATGCCCATGAACTGCCGATGGTCTATGCCGCCCTCGCCCGCAGCGATGCCGAACTGGCCCGCGCGCCCTATCAGGTTCTGGCGGACTGGCAGGAGGAGCATGACGGCAACCTGCTCATCATCCTGCCCGACACCTTTGGCAGCGAAGGGTTCCTGAGGAACGCGCCCGACTGGCTGGCCTCGTGGACCGGTATCCGGATCGATTCAGGCGACCCCGCAGTCGCCGCGGAAATCGCGATCCGCTGGTGGGTGGACCGGGGCGAGGATCCGCGCAAGAAGCTGGTGATCTTTTCGGACGGGTTGGACGTCGACCAGATCGAGGCGCTGCACCGGCAGTTTCTGGGTCGGGTCAAGGTCAGCTTTGGCTGGGGCACCATGCTGACCAACGATTTTCGCGGACTGGCCATCGGCAACGCGCTGGCCCCGTTCTCGCTGGTCTGCAAGGCAGTCTCGGCCGACGGGCACCCCACGGTCAAGCTGTCGGACAACCCGAACAAGGCGATGGGGCCGCCGGATGAGATCGCGCGTTACAAGCGGGTTTTCGAGGTAGGCAAACAGGAAGCCATCGAGGTTGTGGTCTGAAACGTCGCGGAATGTCGCCAAAAGCGACATCGTGTTTTTACGTTTTATATCATGGCCTTACCTGTTTTCATTAACCCCATCTTAACGGATGACGCGCGCCTTTTCGGCCCCAAAACCACTTGCCCGCAGCGCGATCAGAGGGCGGGCAAACACCGCTTTCAACCGTCCGGGCATGATGCGATTGGCATCTGATCTGCCGATGCAGATCAAGTGCAACCGCCCTGGAGCTTGTCTGGTTTACACGGAAACATCCTCATCGAAAAACGCGTTCGAGCTTTGGCGAGAGGCAGCGGTTTTCGATTCCGTCTGAACCAGACACGCTTTAATCCTCGTCCTCGGGTCGCCCGCGCAGCGCCTTGATCGCCCCGCGCTGCACCTTGGCGGCGACCCGGCGTTTGACCGAGCCATAGGTCGGCTTGGTGGCGATGCGCCGCTTGGGCACCACCAGCGCGGCCTGGATCAGTTCGACCAGCCGGTCACGCGCCAGTTCGCGGTTGCGCGCCTGACTGCGGGTCTCGTCCGCCTGAATGACGATCGCGCCCTCATTGGTCCAGCGCCGGCCCGCCA
>JANMCI010000236.1:0-3991 GCA_031361245.1 Rhodobacterales bacterium | reverse complement strand
CCTTGACATCCATGTAGAAGTCCTTGCCCAGATTGGACCCCTCGACCCGGCGCTGCATCACCATCAGCAGGCGTCCGTCGGACAGCTCGATGATGTTGCAGCTGGCATTGAGCCACCCCGGTTTCTGCTTGTGGATCAGCGTCGGGCCAGCCCATGTCCGGCCCTGATCGGAACTGCGGTACATGAAGAAGTCGCCGGAGAATCCCTCAGTCTGATAGGTCAACAGAATGTCGCCCTTTCCGGGCCCCGACTTCAGCACAACCAGGCGCGGATAGGTGCCCATTGCGCCATCGGGCGGGGTCAGGGTGATGCGCTCGCCCCAGACGATGTCGTGGGCGGCCGGAACATCGGCGATGGATTTGGTACGCGCCAGAGCCGGGGCAAGGGCCCCGGTCAGGGCGAGCGCGGCGCATAGGGCCGTCACACCCCAGAACTTGCAAAGGGAACTCATCACACTCTCCATGCAGACTGAAGCGGGCAGGGGTCAGGCGCGTTTCAGCCGGATCACCACGTCAACCCGCGACACCTGCATGCCGTCCGGTGCGTCGGGCAGGCCAGTGATCCTGACCGTTTCCGCAGGTGCATCGGTCAGCGCGTGACTGTCTTCCCAATAGAAATGTGGATGGTCGTCCAGTCTCGTGTCGAAATAGCTGCGCGCGCCGTCCACGACAACCTCGTTGATCAGCCCGGCGGCGCAAAAGGCCCGCAAGGTGTTGTAGACGGTCGCAAGGCTGACCTTTTCGCCCGAGGCTGTGGTCAGGGCGTACAGGCTTTCCGCCGTGACATGGCGGTTCTGCCCATCGCCCACCAGCAACGTGGCCAGGGCCAGGCGCTGGCGCGTCGGGCGCAGATCGCCCCGCGACAGCCAGGTGGTCACACGGGTCCGGGTGGCGGTGTCCATTGCATTGCCTCTGGTTCTTTGTCCCAAGTCATACTGCCGAAAGCCCATCCTGAACAAGGCACTTAAACGCGCCTGCCGCGCAGCAGCGCGAAACCCGCCAACGCGGCAAGCCCCGATGCCGCCAGAACGCCCAGCCGCACCGCGTCCATCTGCGCGCCCTCGCCAAAGCTCAGGCCACCGATGAACAGCGACATCGTGAAGCCGATCCCGGCCAGCAGGGCGATGCCAGACATATGCGCCCAGTCCGCGCCTTCGGGCAGCACCGCAGCACCCAGACGCACCATCAGCCAGGTTACCGCCATGATGCCCACGAACTTGCCGACCAGCAGGCCCGACCCGACCCCCAAAGTCAGAGGCGAGGTCACGGCGGCGGCGGTCATGCCGCCGAAATCCAGCCCGGCATTGGCAAAGGCGAACAGCGGCACGATCAGAAACGCGACGTAGGGCGCCAGCCCGTGTTCCAGCCGGTGCAGCGGCGAGTGGCCGTCGCGGTCCTTGATGGGGATGAAAAAGGCGGTGACCACCCCGGCAAGGGTCGCGTGAACCCCGGACTTCAGCACCAGCACCCACAGCACCGCGCCAAGCAGCAGCGCCGGGGCGACGCGGCCCGTCCCGCGGTAATTCAGCACGGCAAGGCCGCCCAGCGGGACCAATGCCAGACCCAGATACATCAGGTTCAGATCGTCCGTATAAAAGATCGCAATGATCAGGATCGCCCCAAGGTCGTCCAGAATGGCCAGTGTCAGCAGGAAGGACTTCAGCCCCCCCGGCAAGCCCTTGCCGACCAGCGCCAGCACGCCAAGCGCAAAGGCGATGTCGGTCGCGGTCGGAATGGCCCAGCCGCGCGGCTCGGTCGTGGCGTTGAACCCGAGATATATCAGGGCCGGCACCACCATGCCGCCAAGTGCCGCCATTCCCGGCAGGACGATGTCAGAGGGACGGCGCAGCTTGCCCTCCATCACCTCACGTTTCAACTCCAGCCCGATCAGAAAGAAAAAGACCGCCATCAGCCCGTCATTGATCCAAAGGATCAAGGGCTTGGTCAGACCAGCGCCACTGAGCGTGATCGACAGGGGGGCGTCGAGGGCGGCCAGATACCACGGCTGCAACGGTGAATTCGCCACCCCAAGCGCCAGGACGGTTGCCAGCATCAGCCCGACGCCTCCGGCGGCCTCGTGGCTCAGCAGGCGCGACAGGGCGTTGGGCGGGGGCGATTTGGCGGCGTTCATGACCGGGAGTTAGACTTTGCGGCGCGATAATTCAACCGGCGCGGCGGAACTGACGCGGAGGAACTGACGCGGTGGGACTGACGCGGGGGACGGGGCGCAGTTTGCGTCGGGAACACCCGGTTGTGAACGGGTGGACCCTTTATCCGGGCGGGCCGCTGCCATAGGATTGCCCGATGCTGCGGTTCCTTGCCCTTTTTCGTTCCAGAATAAACGGCACCTTTGGGCCGTGGCGCGGGCTCGCCGTCCTTGCGATGGTCGGTTTTCTGGTTGCGGGGATGTCGCTTGGCCGAACGAGCTGCGCGGGCTCGCCCGAGTGCTGCGCATTCAGCAGCAGCGCGGCGGTCTGTATTTCCGGCGGTGCCGTGGCCTGTGGCGGCGCCTGCTTTGGCGTTGAAACGGCGGGACATGCCGGTCCCGGTCCGGCGGCGAAGGCCCCCCATCAGGGTGACCGGATCATCCTCGGATCAGGACAGCAATTGCAGCCGGAATTGCGTCCTCCACGGGTTTGAGATTGTCCGAAACGCAAGAAATCTCAAACCCGAACTGAATGGAGCTTCCAATGAAAACCATCCTTCTTGCCATCACCGTGGTGTTTGGCCTTGGCGGCGCGGCCTATGCTGCGACCTGCTGTGGCGGACCGTGCTGTGAGGCCGGCGCACCGTGCTGCGAGGATTGACAGCCCTCTCACCGCGGCAACGCCGGTGATGATTTCGCAAAGGGGGCCGTCCGAAAGGGCGGCCCCTGCCACGGATGCGGCCTTGATCCCGGTTGCGCAGCGCGGCCTTGCCGGCAATTGCGGATCGTGGCGGCGCTGCCTCTGCCTGCAACCCTTGCCACCGCTTCTCACGCGGTGTTACACGGGTTGAAACAGGTGAGGAGAACCGGAGGCATGGGCGCTTTTCCGACCACTTTCGACAAAGAGGCGCTGCTGGCGTGCGGGCGCGGCGAGTTGTTTGGCCCCGGCAATGCGCAGTTGCCTGCACCGCCAATGCTGATGATGGACCGCATTACCGAGGTTTCCGCCGACGGCGGCGCGTTCGGCAAGGGCCATGTGGTGGCCGAGTTCGACATCACGCCGGACCTGTGGTTCTTTCAGTGCCACTTCCCCGGCAACCCGATCATGCCGGGCTGTCTGGGCCTTGACGGGCTGTGGCAACTGACCGGCTTCAATCTTGGCTGGCGCGGTTGGCAGGGGCGGGGGTATGCGCTGGGTGTGGGCGAGATCAAGCTGACCGGCATGGTGCGGCCCGACCGCAAGATGCTGCGATATTTCGTCGATTTCACCAAGGCGATCGAAACCCGCCGTCTGACCATGGGCGTGGCGAATGGCCGGGTCGAGGCGGATGGCGAGGTGATCTATCTGGTCACCGACATGAAGGTCGCCCTTTCGACCAGCTGATCATATCACCAAGTCATGCATGACGGGCGGAGGGCAGCAAACTCCCCCGCCATGCCAAGGAAAGGACAGAACATGCGTCGCGTCGTCATCACCGGCATCGGCATCATCTCTCCCATCGGGAACGACCCGGCCGAGGTGGAAGCCTCGCTGCGCTCCGGACGTTCGGGGATCATCTTTGCCCCCGATTACGCCGAGCACGGCTTCCGGTCGCAGGTCAAGGGCCAGCCGCAGATCGTGCTCGAGGATCACATCGACAAGCGCGACCTGCGCTTCATGGGGCCGGGGGCGGCCTATAACTTTCTGGCGATGAAGCAGGCTCTTGCCGACAGCGGGCTGGAGGACAGCGACATCTCCAACGAGCGTTCGGGGCTGATCATGGGCTCGGGCGGGCCGTCGACCAGCAACTTCTTTCTGGCCTTCGATGCCGTGATCAACAAGGGCGCGCCCAAGAAGATGGGCCCG
>JANMCI010000189.1:0-2625 GCA_031361245.1 Rhodobacterales bacterium | reverse complement strand
TCGGCATCGGCAAGATCGCGCTGGACCAGCATGTCCCGGCGATCAATGCCAGCCCGGACTGGGACCTCGCCGCCACCGTGTCGCGCAAGGGCACGGTGGCGGGGGTCGAGTCCCACACCGATTTCGCGGCCTTCCTCGCCGCGCGTCCCGACGTGCCCGTGGTCTCGCTCTGCATGCCGCCCGTGCCCCGCTTTGCCTATGCCGAGGCGGCGCTGCTGGCTGGCCGCCACGTCATGTTGGAAAAACCCCCCGGCGCCACCTTGGCCGAGGTTCACGCCCTTGAGGCGCTTGCCGCCGCGCGTGGCCTGACCCTCTACGCGACCTGGCACAGCCGCATGGCCTATGCCGTGGCCCCTGCCCGCGCCTGGCTTGCCGACAAGACCGTCCTGAAAGCCCATATCACGTGGCGCGAGGATGTCCGCCGCTGGCACCCCGGCCAGAACTGGGTCTTTGAACCCGGCGGCATGGGCGTCTTTGACCCCGGCATCAACGCCCTGTCCATCCTGACCGCGATCCTGCCCGCCCCGGTCCATCTGACCGCCGCCACCCTGACCTATCCCGAAAACTGCCAGACCCCGATCGCCGCCGACCTGACCTTTTCGGGCAACGTCACCGCCGATTTCGACTGGCGTCAGGAAGGCCCGCAAACATGGGACATCGACGTGCACACGACCAGGGGCCACCTCGCCCTGCGGATGGGCGGCAACCGTCTTGAAATCGACGGCGTCGAAATGGCCGGCGAGAATTCCATCATGGGCGAATACCCTGCCCTCTACGCCCGCATGGCCGACCTGGTCGCCCGGCGCCAGTCCGAGGTTGACCTCGCCCCTGCCACCCATGTCGCCGACGCCTTTTCGCTGGGACGGCGCGTCACCGTCGCGCCCTTCCATCTCTGATATTATCTGTCCATAAATATCCCACGGGGGCCCGGGGGTGTGAAACCCCCGGCCTTCAGCCAAGGAGACCACCATGCTGACCGGAAAGCACCTCATCGCGGGCCAATGGATCGCGGGCGAAACCACATTCAAATCCTCCCCCGCCACGGGCGAGGTGCTGGAATTCAGCGTTGGCACCCCCGGCCATGTCGACGCCGCCGTGCAAGCCGCCGAAGACGCCTTCCCCAGCTTCTCGGCCCTGACCCGCGACCAGCGCGCCGCCTTTCTTGACCGCATCGCTGACGAAATCGAGGCACGCGGGGTCGAGATCACCGCCATCGGCACCTCCGAAACCGGTCTGCCGAACGCAAGGTTCGAGGGCGAGCGGGGGCGCACCACCGGTCAATTGCGCCTCTTTGCCGCCCATATCCGCAAGGGTGACTACCTCGACCGCCGCCACGACGCGGCCCAGCCCGACCGCAAGCCCGCCCCCCGCCCCGACATCAAGATGGTCCAGCGCCCCATCGGCCCGGTCGCCGTGTTCGGCGCCTCCAACTTCCCGCTGGCCTTTTCCACGGCAGGCGGCGACACCGCCTCGGCCCTTGCCGCAGGCTGCCCGGTCGTGGTCAAGGGCCACTCCGCCCATCCCGGCACGGCCGAGATCGTGGCACAGGCGATCGAGACGGCCATTCTCGCCCTTGGCCTGCATCCCGGCGTCTTTTCGCTGGTGCAGGGCGGCAGGCGCGACGTGGGCGAAGCGCTGGTTCAGCACCCGCTGATCCGGGCCGTCGGCTTCACCGGCTCACTTGGCGGTGGCCGTGCGCTTTATGACCTGTGCACCCGCCGTCCCGAACCCATCCCGTTCTTTGGCGAACTGGGCTCGGTCAACCCGATGTTCCTGCTTCCCGCTGCGGTAGCGGCGCGGGGCGAGGCCATCGCCAAAGGCTGGGCCGCATCGCTGACCATGGGCGCGGGCCAGTTCTGCACCAATCCCGGCATTGCCGTGGTGATCGACGGGCCGGAGGCCGAAGCCTTCATCGCGGCCGCCAAGGAGGCCACCAGCCAGATCGGGGCGCAGACCATGCTGACCGACGGCATCGCAAGTGCTTACCGCGCAGGCCGCGACCGGGTTGCCGCACAAACCGGCGTGCGCGAAGTTCTGACCTCGGTCTGCGATCTGCGTCAGGCCACGCCCTATCTTTACGAGGTGTCGGGCGACGCCTGGCTTGGCAATCACGCGCTGGCCGAAGAGGTTTTCGGCCCCCTCGGCCTGATCGTCCGGGTCCGCGATGCCGCCCAGATGCTCGCGGTTGCCCACAGCCTTGAAGGCCAGTTGACCTGCACCGTGCATCTGGACGACGCCGATGTGGCACAGGCCCAAAGCCTGATGCCGGTGCTGGAACGCAAGGCGGGCCGCGTGCTGGCCAATGGCTTTCCGACCGGGGTCGAGGTGGTCGATGCGCAGGTCCACGGCGGCCCCTATCCGGCCTCGACAAACTTTGGCGCGACCTCTGTCGGCACGCTGTCGATCCGCCGCTGGCTGCGGCCCGTGGCCTATCAGAACCTGCCCGACGCGCTCTTGCCCGCCGACCTGCGCTGAGCGGCAGGCTCTAGAGCGGGATGGGATTATACGGAACCATACCCTGAGTTTCTGAGGTAATTTTCGCATTCCTGTGGGCTGAACTGGTCCAGGAGCGAGCCGATCCTTCGCCAGACGGCTTCCTTGCTGCGCTCGGCGGCCTTTCGCAGG
>JANMCI010000169.1:0-7945 GCA_031361245.1 Rhodobacterales bacterium | reverse complement strand
ACTGCTGTCTGGTCAATTTCTATGGCGCGGGGGCGCGGATGGGGCTGCATCAGGACAAGGACGAGGGCGATTTCAGCTATCCCGTCGTCTCGATCTCATTGGGGGATGAGGCGCTGTTCCGGATGGGGGGTGTCGAGCGGGTGGAGGGGACGGAAAGCGTCTGGCTGCGGTCGGGCGATGTGGTGGTGATGGGAGGGGCGGCGCGGCTGGCGTGGCATGGGGTGGACCGGGTGCGGCATGGGTCATCGACCTTGCTGCCGCAGGGCGGACGGATCAATCTGACGTTGAGAGTGGTGGAGGGTGTGTGATGGTGGACGTGAGCCGGGAACTGGCGGCGCGGTTTTTCAACGAGGTCTGGGGCCTGCTGGACCGGAAGGACCGCAGCGCGGAGGACGATCTGCGGATGATCCATCTGGCCCATGCCTCGCGTGCGCATTGGCAGATTGCGGGTGGGCCGCGGGAATGGGCGATTGGCGAGTGGCAGATCGCGCGGGTCTATGCGGTGATCGGACGCGGGGAGCCTGCGCTTTATCATGCGACCATCGCGATGAAGATGACCTCGGACGGAGCTTTGGGGCCGTTTCTGGAGGGGAGCGCGCATGAGGTGATGGCGCGGGCTTGTCACGCGGCGGGCCGCGCCGCAGAGGCCGCCCGGCACCACAAGGCCGCGACAGAGATCGCTGCGCGCCTGACCGACCCGGAGGAGCGGCAGTTGTTGGAGCTGGACTTGCGAAACGGGCGGTGAGCGGGGCCAGTCACAACATGGCCAGACAGTCGGAAGTCCGCCCTATTTGCCCGCCGACCAGCTGATGGAGGCGTATTGCCGGGTGAAAGTGTCGCCCAAGAGACCGAAGAAAATCAGCACGATACCCATGATCGCGGGATAGGTGACCGAAGAATAGTGCGGAGTGTAGTTCAAGAAGACGAAGCCGCGGCATTGGTCAATGATGTGAAACAGCGGGTTCCAGATGAACCAGAACAGGACCGATGTCGGCATGGAGTTGGCCAGAAACATCTTGCCGGACGCAATCATGTTGGCGGTTGTGTAAACGGTCAACGCGATCTTGAAGAAATCCGGCGCCCAGGGCGTGGCGGCATTAAAGATCATCCCGACCCCGATGCCGGTTATCCAAGCCAGAAGAAGCATGCAGATGACGGCGATGGGAAATTCAATCTCGATGCGCGCGAAAAGCGTGTTGTAGACGAACAGGATCACCATCGCGGCAAGGACCTGTTGATAAAGCGCCGCGAGCGCCTGCCCGCCGATGGCCACGACGGTGTTCATCGGGGCATGCTTCATCATGGCCGAGGTCGGGCCTTCCGCTTTGAACACGGCGCGGGCGGTTTTCACATGGGTCATGTACATGAAGATGCCGGACATCATGTAAAGCATGTAATCGCCCCGGACGGCCGAGCCGCGCAGGTGCAGGACGTGGAACATGAAATAGAACGTCGCCAGCATGACGGTCGACTGAAGGACATTGATCAGAAGGCCCACCATGGCATTGCTGTTGGCCTTGCGAATGTCCCGAACGGCGACGTGAAAGATAAGCTCCATCGTGGCGACGAAGCTTTTGACACTGGACGTTGGCGCAACCGGAAGAAACATTTGCCTGACCTCGGGTGGAGTGCGGTGACCTTGAGGTCCCGTTCTATGACAGGAAAACTTGCTGTTCCCTTAGTGGCGATGATAAGGGCAAGTCGAAAATTATTCAATGTCGGGAAATTCTGGCCGACATCGGACCCCGAACAGGAGCACGAATGGACTATTCCCGCCTCATCCCGATCATCCGACGGCTGGCTCTGGAGGCGGGCGACCGCATCATGGACATCTATAACGGCCCGGATTTCGAGGTGAGGGCCAAGGGCGACACGAGCCCGGTCACAGCGGCCGACGAGGCGGCGGATGCGCTGATTTCGGAAGGGCTGCGGGCCGAATTCCCCGATGTCGTCCTGATCACGGAAGAGCAGGCCGCGAGCCACGCGCTGAGTGCGCGGAGTTTCCTGATTGTCGATCCGCTGGATGGCACCAAGGAATTCGTGCAGCGCCGCGGCGATTTTACCGTAAACATCGCCTATGTCGAAAACGGCATCCCGAAGCGCGGCGTGGTCTATGCGCCGGCGCAGGGGCGGCTGTTTTATACCCGCGAGGACGGCGTGGCGGTCGAGGAAACCGGCGCGCTGGCCAAGGACAAGGTGGGTGCGCAGACAGTCATCTCTGTCACCGAGCCTGACAATGGGGCGCTGATGGTGGTGGCCTCCAAGAGCCACCGCGATCAGGCGACGGATGATTACATCGCGAAATATGCGGTCAAGGACATGAAATCGGCGGGGTCCAGCCTGAAATTCTGCCTGGTCGCGACCGGAGAGGCGGACCTTTACCCGCGGCTGGGGCGGACGATGGAATGGGATACGGCCGCCGGCGATGCCGTGCTGCGCGGGGCCGGTGGGCAGGTGGTGCGCTTTGATGATCACACGCCGCTGACTTATGGCAAGACGGGGTGGGACAATCCGTTCTTCATTGCCTATGCGCCGGGGGTCAAACTGCAAAAATGAGTGTTCTGATCGCTATTCCGGCCCGCTATGCGAGCACGCGGTATCCGGGCAAGCCGCTCGTCTCGCTGAAAGGGCCGGACGGGGAAAAGACGCTGATCCGCCGCTCGTGGGAGGCGGCGATGTCGGTTGCGGGCGTCGACAGGGTCGTGGTGGCGACCGATGACAAGCGCATCAGGAGCCATGCCGAGGAGTTTGGGGCCGAGGTGGTGATGACCTCCTCCGCCTGTCAGAACGGAACGGAGCGCTGTGCGGAAGTGGCGCAGAAGCTGCCGGGATTCGAGGTGGTGGTGAACCTGCAGGGGGACGCGCCGTTGACGCCCGCGTGGTTCGTCGAAGATCTGGTGGCAGGGCTGCGGGGCAATCCAGGCGCCGACATTGCGACGCCGGTTCTGCGCTGTGACGGCCGGATGCTGGCGGGGCTGCTGGCGGATCGCCGGGCGGGCCGGGTTGGCGGCACGACGGCGGTGTTCGGGGCCGGGATGCGCGGTTTGTACTTCAGCAAGGAAGTGATCCCGTTTACCGGCAAGGATTTCGGTGACGATGAGCCGACGCCGGTTTTTCATCACGTCGGGGTCTATGCCTATCGCCCGCAGGCGCTGGCGGAGTACCCGGCCTGGCCCGTCGGCATGCTGGAGCGGCTGGAGGGGCTTGAGCAGTTGCGCTTTCTGGAGCAGGGGCGGCAGGTTCTGTGCGTGGAAGTGGCGGCAAGGGGGCGGCAATTCTGGGAATTGAACAATCCGTCGGACGTGCCGGTAATCGAAGCGATGATGGCGGCGATGGGATGACCGGTGGCGGGTCCTGCCGGTCACGCAAAGGATCAGCGGTATGCCGCTGGGTCACACGGCGTGGATTCCTCAATTTTAGCAAAAGACAGCCTTAATCCGTCCGAAGTTATGGTCTATACAAGATCCTAGGAATACGATTGTGCGTCGGCCCTTATCAGCGTCAGAGCCCCTTGAGTGGTACACATGCAGAACATCACAAAGTCGAAGATCAAGAAGATCACAAAGGCCGTCTTTCCTGTGGCAGGAATGGGGACCCGGTTCTTGCCGGCTACCAAGTCGATCCCCAAGGAAATCATGACCTTGGTGGATCGCCCGCTGATCCAGTACGCCATTGATGAGGCGCGCGCTGCGGGGATCAAGGAATTCATTTTCGTCACGGCGCGGGGAAAATCGGCGCTGGAAGACTACTTCGATCACTCGCCGGAACTGGAATCGGCCCTGCGCCGCGCCGGCAAGGACGACCTGCTGCAGATCCTGCGCGAGACGAATATGGACTCGGGCGCCATTGCCTATGTGCGGCAGAATCGCGCGCTTGGTCTTGGGCACGCGGTCTGGTGCGCCAAACGGCTGATCGGCAACGAGCCCTTTGCGGTGCTGCTGCCCGATGACGTGATCGCCGCCGAAAAGCCGGTGCTGCAGCAGATGGTCGAAGCTTATGAGCAGACCGGCGGCAACATGGTGGCCGCGATGGAAGTGCCGATGGACAAGACATCGTCCTATGGCGTGCTGGATGTTTCCGAGGACATGGGGTCGATTCTGCGCGTCAGGGGCATGGTCGAGAAGCCCAAGGAAAATCCGCCGTCGAACCTTGCAGTCATTGGCCGCTATATCCTGACGCCGAAGGTTCTGGCGAACCTGAACCGGATGCGGCAGGGCGCGGGCGGTGAAATCCAGCTGACCGACGCGATTGCGGAAGAAGCGGGACCCGAGGGCAATGTCTATGGCTTCCGCTTTCGTGGGCAGCGCTATGACTGCGGCAGCAAGTCGGGCTTTTTGCAGGCAACGGTGGCCTTTGGCCTGTCGCGCCCCGATTTGCGCGACGAATTCTCGGCCTATCTGAATGACATGGTGGCGCTGCAGAAAGCGGCGCAATAATCAGTGGCTGCGGCATCCGGGGCTTGGCTGCACAAGACGATGCGGCGGGTTCTGGGGCCGGCCAAGCTGCCCCATGCGGTGTCCATTGGTGACCTGACGCCGGTCCGCCCCTCATTGACCGGGGCATGGCGGGCTTATGCGCTGCGCTGGAAGCGGCGGCAGTTGCTGGCGCGGGCTTTTCGCAAGCGGCGGCAGGTCCGCTCTGTGGCAGACCGCACCGCCACGATCAAACCCGGCGCAATTCTGGCCTTTGTCACGGTTCGCAACGAGGGGCTGCGCCTGCCGCATTTCCTTGACCATCACCGCAAGCTGGGGGTCGATCACTTTCTGATCGTCGACAACGAAAGCGACGACGGCAGCAGCGACTGGCTGGCGGGGCAGGACGATGTCTCGCTTTGGGTGACGGGGCAGGGCTACAAGCAGTCACGATTCGGGCTGGACTGGTTGACGTGGTTGCAGCGGCGGCATGGCTCGGGGCATTTGTGCCTGACGCTGGATGCGGATGAGATCCTCGTCTATCCCTATCACGAAAGCCGCGATCTGCGCGCCCTGACCGCCCGGTTGGAGGCATTGGGACGCGACGCATTCGGGGCGATGATGCTGGATATGTATCCCAAGGGTCCGCTGGCCGCGCAAAGCTATGCCGCCGGACAGGACCCGGTCGAGGTGCTGCCGTGGTTCGACAGTGGCAACTATGTCGTGCAGGTGCAGCCGAGGATGCGCAACCTGTGGATTCAGGGCGGCCCGAGGGCCCGTGCCTTTTTTGCCAGCGATCCGCGACGGGCGCCGACGCTGAACAAGGTGCCGCTGGTGCGCTGGCAGCGCGGCTTTGCCTATGTCAATTCGACCCACGCCCTGTTGCCCCGCAGGCTGAACGCCGTCTTTGATGAGGCGGGCGGCGAGAAGCTGTCGGGCATTTTGCTGCACACCAAGTTCCTGCCGGTCGTCGTCAAGAAATCGGCGGAAGAGCGGGAGCGCCAGCAGCACTTTGCCAACAGCGCGCTTTACGAGGACTATTACGACAGCCTGACCCGAAGCCCGGATCTTTGGTGCGCAAAATCGCAACGCTATACCGGCTGGCGGCAGCTGGAGGCGCTGGGGCTGATGTCACGGGGGGGGTGGGTTTGAATTGACATGGCGGCAACGGAATATTTGGCCTGTAGTTTACATGACCCAACGTAATCACTAGGATTAGCCCCAGTTGTGCGAAACGAATGAACAAAGATCGCCGAAAAGGCACGCGTGAAGACGTTTTGAGGAATTCGGCAAGAGTTCGTCAATAAGTCACTGGGTAAACTCGACCTGCGAACGGGCAGGACGATGACGGGGGCAAGGGTTGAGCTTGATTGGGGCCATCAGACTGCGTGCGCGGCGCCGCCGCGCCCATCTGCGCTCTTTTCTGCATCGCCGAGAGCTGAGTGCGGTTGCCGACCGAACCCGAAAGATCGCTCCTCAGGCGATTCTTCTGCTGTCAACGGTGCGCAATGAACGTGTCCGGCTGCCCTTTTTCATGCGTTATTACCGCGATCTTGGCGTCGACCACTTTCTGTTCGTCGACAACAACAGCGACGACGGCACGCGCGAGTATCTGGCAGAGCAACCTGACGTTTCGATCTGGGCAACTGATGCCAGCTACAAGGCCTCGCATTTCGGAGTGGACTGGCTGTCGCATTTGCAACGGCGCTATTGCCATCGCCACTGGTGTCTGACCGTCGATGTCGACGAATTTCTGGTCTATCCATTCTGCGAGACACGGCCGCTCAGGGCTTTGACCGATTGGCTGGACGCCAGCGCGGTGCGGTCGTTTTCGGCCATGCTGCTGGACATGTACCCCAAGGGTCCCGTTCAGGCGCGGCCGTATCACGAGGGGCAGAATCCGTTTGAAATCGCCCAGTGGTTCGACAGCGGCAACTACACGATGAAACGCAACAGCTGGAACAGCAACCTGTGGATTCAGGGGGGACCAAGGGCGCGGATGTTCTTTGCCGACGATCCTTACAACGCCCCGGCCCTGAACAAGATTCCGCTGGTCTACTGGGACCGCAGCTATGCCTATGTTTCATCGACCCATATGCTGCTGCCGCGCGGCCTGAACCTGGTGTTTGACGAATGGGGTGGGGAAAAGGCGTCGGGTTGCCTTTTGCATGCGAAGTTCCTTGATACTTTTGCGGTCAAGGCTGCGGAAGAGATGACGCGCGGCCAACATTACGCCAACAGTCAGGAATATGTCGCGTACCAGAAGGCGCTGGTTAACCAGCCGGATTTCTGGTGCAAGTTCAGTGAGAAATACATCAACTGGCGTCAACTGGAGATCTTGGGGCTGATGTCGAAGGGCAATTGGGCATGAGGGTGCCGGGGTGAGCGTCGGCTTCGTCATGCTGTGCCACACGGCGCTGGAACGCGCGGCCGAGGTTGCGCGGCATTGGGCGGAGCGCGACTGCCCCGTGGTCATCCATGTCGACAGGCGGGTGACGAAGCCCACCTATGACAAGCTGGTCGAGGCGCTGGCTGATCTGAACAATATCCGGTTCTCTGGCCGCTTTGCGTGCGAGTGGGGGACTTGGGGGATTGTGGCGGCCACGCAGGCGGCGTCGACGGTCATGCTGAGGGAGTTTCCCGAGGTGCGGCATGTCTTCCTCGCCTCGGGGTCCTGCTTGCCGCTGCGCCCGGTGGAGGAGCTGAAGGCCTATCTCGCCACCCGCCCCCGGGTCGATTTCATCGAAAGCGTCACGACCGAGGATGTCGGCTGGACGATCGGCGGTCTGGATGTCGAGCGCTTCACGCTGCGGTTCCCGTTCAGCTGGCGTCGGCAGCGGAAACTGTTTGACGGCTATGTGCGGCTGCAGCGGCGGGTCGGCTATCGTCGCAAGGTGCCCGACGGGCTGGTGCCGCATCTGGGAAGCCAGTGGTGGTGTCTGACGCGGCAAACCCTGTCGGCCATTCTGGAGAGCCCGGATCGGGAGGCGCTTGACCGCTATTTCCGCCGGGTGTGGATACCGGATGAAAGCTATTTCCAAACGATGGTGCGGCAGTATTCGTCCAATGTCGAAAGCCGCTCGCTGACGCTGTCCAAGTTCGACTTTCAGGGCAAACCGCATATCTTTTATGACGACCACCTGCAGCTGTTGCGGCGGTCGGATTGCTTTGTCGCACGCAAGATCTGGCCGCAGGCCGAGAAGCTTTATCAGACGTTCCTGCATGGCTCGGCCGCGGGGCAGGCGACCGCAGAGCCCAATCCCGGAAAGATCGACCGGCTGTTTTCCAAGGCGGTGGAGCGGCGGGTAAAAGGCCGGGCCGGGCTGTACATGCAAAGCCGCATGCCAAACGAGAACTTTGAAAACGGCAGGACGGCGGCGGCTTATTCGGTGTTCGAGGGTTTTGCCGAGCTGTTCGAGAACTTCGAAGCCTGGCTGGGCAAGATCGCCGGCACGCGGGTCCACGGCCATCTCTACGCAACCGCACGGGCCGAGTTTGCCGGTGGCGAAAGCGTGTTCAACGGGGCCATGTCG
>JANMCI010000118.1:0-7303 GCA_031361245.1 Rhodobacterales bacterium | reverse complement strand
ACATCAACAAACATCGCCAAGATATTGAATTGCTATCCGAAAAAGGGTGCGGTACTGGTCGGCGCGGATGCCGATCTGGTGGTGTGGGACCCGGCGAAGGAAAAGACCATCACCGCGAAAACCCAGCAATCCGCCATCGATTACAACGTGTTCGAGGGCAAGAAGGTCAAGGGTCTGCCGCGCTATACCCTGACCCGCGGGATGGTCGCGATTGACGACGGGGCGGTCAAGACCCGCGAAGGCCACGGCCAGTTCGTGGCGCGCGAGGCGCGGCCGGCGGTGAACCGGGCGCTGAGTGCGTGGAAAGAGCTGACCTCTCCGCGTCCGGTGGTGCGGACGGGTGTTCCGGCGACGGGGGTGTGATGAAGGACACGCTCTATGCTGCCAATCCGGTGATCGCGGCCAAGGGGGTCAATCTGGTTTTCGAGACCGGGGACGGGCCGGTACAGGCGCTGAAGGATGTCGACCTTGAAATCAATCGCGGCGAGTTTGTCAGCTTCATCGGGCCAAGCGGCTGTGGGAAAACAACGTTCCTCAGGGCCATTGCCGCGCTGGAAAGCCCGACCGGTGGCACGCTGACCGTCAACGGGATGACGCCGGAAGCGGCGCGGATGAAGCGCGCCTACGGCTATGTCTTTCAGGCCGCCGGGCTTTACCCGTGGCGGACGATTGCGAAGAACGTCTCGTTACCGCTGGAAATCATGGGGTTTTCGCGGGACGAGCAAAACGCCCGGGTCTCCAAGGTGCTGGAGTTGGTCGAGCTCAAAGGCTTTGGCAACAAGTTCCCCTGGCAGTTGTCGGGGGGCATGCAGCAACGCGCCTCGATCGCCCGGGCGCTGGCGTTCGATGCCGACATATTGCTGATGGACGAACCGTTTGGTGCCCTCGACGAGATCGTGCGCGACCGGCTGAACGAAGAAGTGCTGAAGCTGTGGAACCGCACCGGCAAGACGGTCTGCTTTGTCACCCACTCAATCCCCGAGGCGGTGTATCTCAGCACCAGGATTGTCGTGATGTCACCCCGACCGGGCCGGATCACCGACATCATCGACAGCCCTTTGCCAAAGGAACGACCGCTCGACATCCGCGACAGCCGCGAGTTCATCGAAATTGCCCACCGCGTCCGCGAGGGGTTGAGGGCGGGGCATTCCGATGAATGAAACCGTCCTTGAGTTTTTCGCCCGCGCTCCCTTGGGGACGAAAGGAAGGCTGACATGAACGGGGTGGTTCTGGCCTATCTGGGGGCGTCAACCGCGGTGTTCATGGCGGCGAATGCCATGCTCAAGACCTATGCCCAGAAGGGCGGCCCGTCGGTTCTGGTCGGGGCGCTGGCGCTGTTCTGTCTGGGCAACTGGCTGATGGTGCGGGTGATGCGGGAAAACGGGCTCGGCCTTGCCATTGCGCTGTCGCTGATCTTCCAGCTGCTGGCAATCACGGCCATGGCGTTCCTGTGGTTTGGCGAACGGCCCACGGGGTTGCAGCTGGCCGGGCTGGCGCTGGGCGTGGTGGCGATCACGACGATCGTCTGGCCGCAGGGAGGGGCGGCATGAAAGTTGGTCCGGTCCTTGGCGTCTTGGCCGTGATCGTCGCCCTGTGGTACGCGGCGGCGGTCTGGCTGAACGCGCCCTGGACCTATGATCAGGCGGCGCGGGCGGGGACGGAGGTGACGTTCTCTGGGCTCTTGGCCGATACCATGGAGCAGGAGCGTCCCGTTCTGCCGGTGCCCCATCAGGTGGTGGCGGAGTTGTGGAAGGGGGTGACGGCGTACAATGTCACCTCGAAAAAGAGCCTCGTCTATCATGGGTATGTGACGCTGGTGGCGACGTTCTCGGGCTTCGTTCTGGGCACGCTTCTGGGCATCCTCATGGCGGTCGGGATCGTGCGCAGCCGGACGCTGGATCTGGGGATGATGCCGTGGGCAATCATCAGCCAGACCGTGCCGGTGGTGGCGATTGCGCCGATGATCGTGGTGCTGTCGAACTCATTGGGCTTTGGCGACCGCATCGGCGTGTCCAATGCGCTGGTGTCCAAGACGATCATCGCGGCGTATCTGAGCTACTTTCCGGTTCTGGTGGGGATGATCAAGGGCCTCAGAAGCCCCGATCAGATGCAGCTCGACCAGTTGAAGACCTACAATGCGTCCGAGATGCAGGGCTTTGTGAAGCTGCGGCTGCCGTCCTCGGTGCCGTATCTCTTCACCTCGCTGAAGGTGGCGATTGCGGCCTCGCTGGTCGGCGCGATCGTGGGCGAGTTGCCGACCGGGGCGATCGAGGGTCTGGGGGCGCGGATGCTGATCGGCAGCCAGTTCGGCAGCCCGATCGTGGTGTGGGCGGCGCTGTTTGCGGCGGCCATTCTGGCGGGGGTGTTGATCCTGGTGGTGCGCACTTTGGAGACGGTGGTGGTGCGGCGCATGGGGGTGCGGGCATGACGCTGACCCTTGCCCTTCTGTTCTGGCTGGCGGCGTGGGGCGTGAACGCCGGGCTCGCGCGGTCGCGCTATGCCGGGATGCGGGCGGTGCGGATCGCCATTCCGGCGCTGTTCGGGCTGGCGGTTCTGGTGCTGTGGGAGGGGGTCGTGCGCAGCCTTGCGGTGCCCGAGGTGATCCTGCCCGCGCCCAGCCGGATCGGCGGGGCCATTGCGGGCAATCTGCCGGTGCTGTGGGTGGATTTCGTGCAGACGATCCTGAAGGGCGGGCTTTCGGGCTATGTGCTCGGGACCGCGGCGGCGGTGCTGGTCGCGGTGCTGGTCGACAAGGTGCCATTCCTGCGGGCTGGGCTCTTGCCCATCGGCAATTTCGTGGCCGCCCTGCCCATCGTCGGCATCGCGCCGATCATGGTGATGTGGTTCGGCTTTGACTGGCATAGCAAGGCGGCGGTTGTCGTGGTGATGGTGTTCTTTCCGGTGCTGGTGAACATGGTCGCCGGGCTGTCGGCGTCCGAAAGGATGCAACGCGACCTGATGGCGACGTGGGGGGCGAGCTACTGGCAGACGCTTTTCAAGCTGCGCCTGCCTGCTGCGATGCCCTTTCTGTTCAACGGGTTGAAAATAGCGGCGACCCTGGCCCTGATCGGGGCTATTGTTGCTGAAAACTTTGGCTCGCCCACGCTGGGCATGGGCTTTCGCATCTCGACTGCGGTGGGGCAGCTTGCCTTGCCCTTGGTCTGGGCCGAGATTGCGGTGGCAGCCCTTGCGGGGTCGGTCTTTTACGGGTTGGTGGCGCTGGTCGAGGCCCGCGTCACATTCTGGCATCCCTCACAAAGGGGGAGGTGATATCAACATGGAGGTTGAAATGAAGAAACTACTTCTGTCGGCGGCGATATTGGCGATGGCATCCGGGGCGGCGTTCGCTCAGGAAACAGTCAAGCTGCAATTGAAATGGGTCACCCAGGCCCAGTTTGCGGGCTATTACGTCGCGGCGGCCAAGGGATATTACACCGACGAGGGGCTGGATGTGACGATCCTGCCCGGCGGCCCGGACATCGCCCCCGAGCAGGTGATCGCCGGCGGTGGCGCCGATGTCATCGTCGACTGGATGCCCGCCGCCCTTGCCGCGCGCGAAAAGGGTCTGCCGCTCGTCAACATCGCCCAGCCCTTCAAGCACTCCGGCCTGATGCTGACCTGCCTCAAGGAGTCGGGCATTGCCGCTCCGGCCGACTTTGCCGACAAGACGCTGGGCGTCTGGTTCTATGGCAACGAATATCCCTTCCTGTCGTGGATGAGCCAGCTTGGCCTGAAAACCGACGGCTCGGCTGGCGGCGTGACGGTGCTGAAGCAGGGCTTCAACGTCGATCCCCTGCTGCAAAAGCAGGCGGCCTGCATCTCGACCATGACCTATAACGAATACGGTCAGGTGCTGGAGGCCGGGGTCAGCGCGGATGACCTCATCACCTTCAAATACGAGGACATGGGGGTGGCGACGCTGGAGGACGGGCTTTACGTGCTGGAGCAGAACCTGGCCGACCCGGCGTTCGAGGCCAAGATGGTCAAGTTCGTCAGGGCTTCGATGAAGGGCTGGAAGGATGCCGAGGCGAACCCCGACGAGGCCGCCGGCATCGTGCTGGAGGCCGACCAGACCGGTGCGCAGACCGAGGCGCATCAGAAGTTCATGATGGGCGAGGTGGCCAAGCTGACGGCGGGCTCGAACGGCTCGCTCGACGAGGCGGATTACACCCGCACGGTGGCCACGCTGATGGCAGGCGGGTCAGATCCGGTGATCACCGCAGAACCTGCCGGTGCATGGACCCACGCCATCACCGACAAAGCGCTGCAATAAGCCACTACCCCGCGACATCGGCGCGCCCGGGACCATCCCCCGGGCGCGCTTTTTCTTGCAATGCGATGCAGATTTAGCAGCGTCTCAACCCTTTGCTAACCGGCTTTGCGCCAAGGTGATCCTTAGGCGAGGTCAGGGGTTGCGATGGCAGAGGCAGGACAAGGCATCATTCGCCGCAAGATCGCGGCGGCACGGGCAGAGGTGGCGTCGGGCGGGCCGGGGGCGGATCGCTGCTGGCGGCTGGCGCTGGCGCGGGCGGCGCGCGACAAACTCAAGACCACGCTCGATTTCCGCAGCCTGTCGCTTGACCGCCGCTCTTTGGCCGAACTCATGGACCTGCCGCCGGAACGCTCGCTGATTGCGGTGCTGGACGGCCCGGAGGAGGGGCTGGGCGTCATCATGCTGTCGCCGCAGATCCTCGCCGGGTTCATCGAGGCGCAGACCATCGGCCGGGTCAAGTCGACCGAACTGGCGATGCGCAAACCCACCCGCACCGATGCCGCCATGGTGGCCGGGCTGATCGACACCGCGCTGCGCAGTCTGGAACAGGCGCTGGTGGACGAGGCTGATCTGGTCTGGGCGGGCGGCTTTCGCTATGCGAGCTTTCTCGATGATCCCCGCCCGCTGGGACTTTTGCTTGAGGATACGACCTACCGCGTGCTCAAGGCAGAGATTGATCTGGCAGGCGGGGCGCGGTCGGGAGAGATTCTGCTGGCGCTGCCCGCTGATGGCCGGGGGACGGGACCCAGCGCCAAGGCGGAGTTGGGCGAGGCGGTCGATCATGGCCATGTCTTCATGCAGGCGCTGTGCGAGCGCGTCACCGGGGCGCAAAGCGGGCTGGACGCGGTTCTGGCCCGCCTGACGCTGCCTTTGAACGACGTGCTTTCGCTGACCGAAGGGGCGGTGCTGGCGTTGCCACAGGCTGGCCTCGACCGCATCAGCCTTGAGGGTCTGGACGGCCGTCGCGTGGGCGAGGGGCGGCTGGGTCAGAACCGCGGAATGCGGGCCATCCGGCTGAATGAGGGGCAAGCGGCGGGCGGGCAGGGCCGGACCCGGGCCAGTGAAATGCCGCCGTCCGGTCTGCGAATGGACAGCGGCCTTGGCGGGACGGAGGATGGCGAGGTGATGTTCCCGGCCACCGGCACGGGCTGAGGGCGGCCTTGTCGCGATGGCGCGGGCTCTCGCGGGGCCTACCGCCTGGGGTGATCCGGCGCCAGCGTTTCGCCGGGATGGGACTTGCGGAAAACAGTTAACCTGCACGTTCTTTCCTTTCTTCCCCGATGCGCCAAAGCGTATCGGGGACGCGCCCGACCGCCCCCCGGGCGGGCGCGTTCCGCTCCCACCCGCGGTCTGGCACATCCCCTTTGCGACAAAGCACCAAGACCCACACCCCTTGCCTTCGCCATGGGCTCAGGCAATCGGACCAATGAAGGCTCCCCCGGAGCCTTCATCAAGCGGTCCTCAGGGCACCGGTAGCGCGGGCGGGTTGGATGCCGCAACGGCACAGAGGGTGAAGCGAAGCTACTTCGCCCCCAGCGCCTCCAGCGTCGGGCGCAGATGGTCCAGCTTGTAGCCCAGACGCGCGGGAATGCCGACAAGGTCATCCACCGGCATCTTGCCGGCATTCATCATCGCCCAGATGATCGAACAGCGGTTTCCGCTGGCGCAATAGGCAAAGACCGGCCCCGTCGCCTGCTCGACCGCGGCCTTCTGGGTCGCGATGTTTTCCGGGGTAAGATTGCCCGGGGTCAAGGGGTTGAACACAAAGGTCAGCCCTGCCGCCTCGGCAGCCTTGCGGATCACCTGTCCGTTCAGACCCTCGTCGATCTCGCCGTCGGGTCGGTTGTCGATGATCGTGGTGTATCCGGCAGCCTTGATCGCCGCCACATCGGCGGGCTCGATCTGGGGAGAGACGGCATAAGTCGGGGTCAGGGCGCGAATTTCCATCGTGTTCCTCGGGCTGGATGCGGCGTCGATGCGGCTGCGGATTGCGGGTGCGACGAACATACCCGCGACAAGGGCGATTAGAAAGGCCACTCCGCCAAGGCCACCAAAGGACAGCGAGGCGATTGCCGGGCCGGGGCACAGCCCGGCCAGCGCCCAGCCCATGCCGAAAAGGACCGAACCGATGATAAGACTGGGCCCGACGTCGCGCTTGGGCGGCTCGGGCAGGGCAAAGCCAAGATAAGACGTCTGGCGCCGTGCCGCCACCCGCCATGCCACCGCCATCGGCAGGATGGCGCCGCCCATCACAAAGGCCAGTGTCGCGTCCCAGTCGCCAAAGACGTCAAGCCAGCCCTGCACCTTGACCGTGTCGGTCATGCCGGAAATCAGCAGACCCGCGCCAAAGATGCCGCCTGCCACCAAGCCTGTGATCAACCGCTGCATCTCAGATCACCCCCAGCAAATGGCGAAACAGCACCATCGTGACGCCGCCGGCCAGGATGTAGAACACCGTCGCCACGATGCCGCGCAGCGACAGCCGCGAGATGCCGCAGACCCCGTGGCCCGAGGTGCAGCCATTGGCAAGCCGCGTGCCGATGCCGACCAGCAGCCCTGCCGCGATGATCACCGCCCAGTTGCCGGTCAGGTGGGTCGCAGCACCGGGCACCACCAGCACTAGAATCGCCGGCACCGCGATCGTGCCTGCCAGAAAGGCCGCGCGGTCGGTCCAGCTTGACCAGCCCGTGCCATCGACCAATCCGCCCAGAATGCCCGAGACGCCAAGTATCCGGCCGTTCATCAGCAGATAAACCGAGCCCGCCACCCCGATCAGCAGACCGCCTGCCAACCCAAAAATCCAGTCCATCGGCATGAAACCGCTCCACAAAGTCTGTTCATCGGCACCTTGAGAAATGTGGTGCCGTCGTCCTCGGGTTCAGGCATATGGCCTGCCCGCATGTTGACTTGCAAGCTCGGGATGATCAGGCGCGGCATCCCCAGAGTGGCATCGCGGGCCTGCCGCATCGCCACGAACTCCTCCTTGGGCCGCCCGGCGCCGACATGGGCGTTGAGCGCCTTTTGCGCCCC
>JANMCI010000091.1:0-16267 GCA_031361245.1 Rhodobacterales bacterium | reverse complement strand
CGCTCGACATGGGCGCGCTGCTTGCTGGCACCCGCTATCGTGGCGACTTCTAGGAGCGTCTGAAAGCCGTCGTCAAGGAGATGGAGGATCACCCCGACGCGATCCTCTTCATCGACGAGATTCACACCGTGATCGGCGCCGGGGCCACATCGGGCGGGGCGATGGACGCCTCCAATCTGCTCAAGCCCTCGCTGCAAAGCGGCAAGATGCGCTGCATGGGCTCGACCACCTACAAGGAATACCGTCAGCACTTTGAAAAGGACCGCGCCCTGTCGCGCCGGTTCCAGAAGATCGACGTGAATGAGCCTTCGCTGGACGACACCGTGAAAATCCTGATGGGCCTGAAGCCCTATTTCGAAGAACATCACGACCTGCGCTACACCCACGACGCCATCAAGGCCGCCGTGGAGCTTTCGGCCCGCT
This sequence comes from Rhodobacterales bacterium, assembly GCA_031361245.1. Lineage (GTDB taxonomy): Bacteria > Pseudomonadota > Alphaproteobacteria > Rhodobacterales > Rhodobacteraceae > Stagnihabitans. The sequence continues at coordinate 15,844 of JANMCI010000091.1, read as the reverse complement.
ACATCCACGACCGCAAGCTGCCGGACAAGGCCATCGACGTGATCGATGAAGCCGGCGCCGCCCAGCACCTGTTCACCGAAAGCAAGCGCCGCAAGGTCATCGGCACCAAAGAGATCGAGGCCGTCATCGCCAAGATCGCCCGCATCCCGCCCAAGAACGTCAGCAAGGACGATGCCGAAGTGCTGCGCGACCTTGAAAAGTCGCTCAAGCGCGTGGTGTTCGGTCAGGACAAGGCGATCGAGGCGCTGGCGTCGGCCATCAAACTCGCCCGGGCTGGTCTGCGCGAACCCGAAAAGCCGATCGGCAACTACCTCTTCGCGGGGCCCACCGGCGTCGGCAAGACCGAGGTTGCCAAGCAGCTTGCCTCGACCCTTGGGGTGGAGCTTCTGCGCTTCGACATGTCGGAATACATGGAGAAACACGCCGTTTCCCGCCTCATCGGCGCCCCGCCCGGCTATGTCGGCTTTGATCAGGGCGGCATGCTGACCGACGGCGTTGACCAGCATCCGCATTGCGTGCTGCTGCTGGACGAAATCGAAAAGGCGCATCCGGATGTCTACAACATCCTGCTGCAGGTGATGGACCACGGCAAACTGACCGATCACAACGGCCGCGCGGTGGATTTCCGCAATGTCGTTCTTATCATGACCACCAATGCCGGGGCCTCGGACGCCGCCAAGGAATCGATCGGCTTTGGCCGCGCCCGCCGCACGGGCGAGGATACCGCCGCGATCGAGCGGGCCTTCACGCCGGAATTCCGCAACCGTCTCGATGCCGTCATCGCCTTCGCCCCGCTTGACCGTGCGGTCATCCTGCAAGTGGTCGAGAAGTTCGTGATGCAGCTGGAAGCCCAGTTGATGGACCGTGGCGTGCATATCGACCTGTCACCCGAAGCCGCCGCCTGGCTGGGGGAAAAGGGCTACGACGACAAGATGGGGGCGCGTCCGCTTGGCCGCGTCATTCAGGAGCACATCAAGAAACCGCTGGCCGAAGAACTGCTGTTCGGCAAGCTGACCAAGGGCGGCCTCGTGCATGTCGGCGTCAAGGACGATGCCATCGTGCTGACCTATGAAGAGCCGCAAAAGCCGCGCCTGACCGGGCAGAAGCCGCCGCTTCTGATGGCCAAGTAAGCAGGGTGGGTGCCAACCCACCCTTGCGGTTGCGGAGGGTTGGCACCCATCCTGCCGTTACCGTTCTGACATTGGCCCTCGCCTTCCCGGCGGGGGCCTTTGAATTGAAGTGGCCCCTTGATTGCACTCTGGGCGACACCTGTCACATCCAGCAATATGTCGACCACGACCCCGGTCCCGCCGCCACGGACTTCACCTGTGGCCCGCTCAGCTATGACGGTCACGACGGCACCGACATCGCCTTGCCAACGCGCGCGGACATGGCGGCTGGCGTGTCCGTGTTGGCAGCCGCCGCCGGCACCGTGGGCGGAATGCGCAACTCGGTTGCCGATCTCGCGCCCGTGGTCCCGGGAAAGGAATGCGGCAACGGCGTCGTGATCGACCACGGCGACGGCTGGGTGACCCAATACTGCCACATGCGCCAAGGTTCGGTCGTCGTGCGGCCCGGCCAGCAGGTCAGCGCCGGAACCGTCCTTGGCCTTGTCGGCCAGTCCGGTCAGGCCGAGTTTCCGCATCTTCATCTGTCCGTCCGCCATGACGGGGTCGAGGTTGACCCGTTTCAGCCGCAAAGCGGCAGTTGCGCGCTGACGCCCGGTCCAAGCCTCTGGGCAACGCCGGTGCCTTACGAACCGGGCGGCTTTCTTGCCGCCGGATTCTCTGACGACATTCCCCAGCTTGACGCCCTTCGTGCCGGTCTGGAAACCTCTCCCCTGCCCGCGACGGCGCCGGGCCTTGTGGTCTGGGCCTTTGCCTTTGGCACCCGTGCCGGGGACCGGATGGTGTTTCAGATCACCGGGCCGGGAGGCGATTTCCTGACGCAAGTGGTGGCCATCGACAAGACGCAGGCCCAGATGTTTCGCGCCGTCGGCAAGCGTCTGACATCGGCCGGCTGGGCGCCCGGACCCTATTACGCAACGGTCAAGCTGCTGCGGGATGGCGTTGAAATTGACCAGATCGAGGCGCGCGTCGCCGTCGAACCCTAGCGCGTCATCAGTTAATTTCGAGTTAATGGAACTGGTTAAGCTATTGATATTGAAAAGTAAAACACGATGTCGTCAAAAGTGACGTTTCGCGCCCTAACGCTCCGTCAGCTTCAATTCGATCCGCCGGTTCTGCGCCCTCGCCGCGGCCGTGCCGTCGTTGGACACCGGCTGGTATTCCCCGAACCCCGCCGCCGCCAGACGTCCGGGAGGGAAGCCGAGCTGGTATTGCATGAATTTCACCACCGACAAGGCCCTGCCTTGCGACAGCTCCCAGTTGTCGGCGAACTGCCCCGATCCTGACAGCGGAATGTTGTCGGTATGCCCGTCCACGCGGATGATCCAGTTGATCTGCGGCGGGATCTGATCGACCACCTTCTTCAACGTTTCCACCACCGACCGGATCTGCGCCTGCCCCTCCGGCGCCAGATCGGCCGAGCCCGGATTGAAAAGGACCTCGCTGTCGAACACAAAGCGGTCCCCGACCACCCTCACTCCGGGCTGTCCGGCCAGAAGGCGGCTGATCTGACCAAAGAACTCCGAGCGGTATTTCGACAGGTCCTGATTTTCCAGCGCCAGCCGCTTGCGCTCGGCTTCCTCCAGATCCGCCCGCCTTTTCTGTTCGGCCGCAACCTGCGCCAAGGCAGAGTTGAGCTGGCTTCCCAATGCCTCGATCTGGACCTTAGCCGTCTTGTCCTTGTCGGCCGAAGCATCCAACAGCGCCTGCAGCGTCCCCAACTGCGACCTGAGCGCCGTCATCTGCTGGTTCAGAAGCGCCATGTCACGGGCCGCTTTCAGGATCTCATCGTCCTTTTCCGTCAGAATGCGCTGAGCCTCGGCCAGCAAGGCCGCCTTGTCCGACCCAGCTGCCTTGGCCGCTTCGGCGCTCGCATCAGCGGCGGCAAGCAGGGTCAGCGTTTCCTCTGCCCGCTTGCGCTGTTCTTCCAAAGCCAGGGTCATCGCGGTCAACTCCGCATCAGAGTTTTTCAGCTTCTCCCGCAAAGCCTCGGCGGCGGCCAGATCAGCCAACCGGGTCTTTTCAGCGTCGGTCAATTCTGCGCTTACGCCGGCCAGTTTCTGCCTCAACGCCTCTGCCGCCGCCGCCTCTGCAAGCCGCGCCTTTTCGGCATCGGAAAGCTTGGTCTCAGCGCCGGTCAGCCGAGCGGCGAGTTCGGCCGATGTGGCCTGAAGCCCCGCATTGGCCTCTTTCGCCGCCTCCAAACTGGCCAAAGCCGCCGACAGCGAAGCTTCCCCCTCGGAGACGCGCTTCTTCATGTCGGTGATCATCGCTTCCAGCGCCTCGCGTCGCGCTGCGGCAAGGCGGGCCGCTTCCTGATCTGCGCTGATTTCGTCGCGCGCCTTCGCCAGGGCCAGATCCAGCGCCTCTTTTTCCGTGATCAGCCGCGACTGCGCGGCCTGCAGATCGGACAACGACGCCGTCAACGTGCCGATCTTGCCGGTCTGCGCGTCCCGTTCAGCCAGCAGGCTCGCCACCTGAGCCTCGAAGCTTGCGATGCGACCCTGGGCTTCGGTCAATTCGCCCTGCTTTGAGGTCAGGTCGGCCGTCAATCCGGCAATCAGCGCCGCTTGACGGTCGCCTTCGGCCTGAGCGGTGCCGAGGCTGGATTGGAGCACCCCCACTTGAGTCGTCAGATCGGCAGCACGAGCCCGTTCCAGTCCAAGTGCGTCGGCCAGTTGCGCAACCTGAGCATTCAGCTCTGAAAGTTGATTGCTCTGCGAGGAAATCGTGTCGCGCAACATGGACTGCATGACGGTGAAGATGGTCAGCACGAACAGCAGAACCATCAGAAGCGTCGTCATGGCGTCGACAAATCCTGCCCATATCAGGCCGCCGTCGCGCCGTGATCGACTGAGCCCCATCTCAGCCTCGTCCCACAGTGCCACGAGACAAAGCGCGGATTGCCGTGGTGAGTGCTGTCAGGTCTGCCCGCAGGTCCGCGATGCTTTCCTGGCGTCCCGCCGAGATTTCTTCCAGAATCCGCAGCAACTGAACGTCGATCGACCTCAGCCGCATCCGGCTTTCGGCATCAGTGTAAGCGGATGCCTCCGCACCAGTAAGCGCCGCGATCAGCCGCTCCTGACCAGCGGCGATACGGTTCAATGCCTCCGTCTGCGAGGAGCCGCTTTCCGCGACCTTCGTCAGATCGCGCATCGCCCGGGTGACTTCCGCCAGTTTGTCGTCACTGCCTTCTCGGGCTGCCTCGGCTTGAGCATAGAGCGTCTGGAGGACCTCAATCTGGCCGGTCACATTGTCCAGAATCTGGATCATCAGCGACTGGTCAGCTCCTTCGTTCTCGCCCGAGGCCAGACCCAACCGCGTGATCGAAGAAACCCATTCCTCCAACTCGCGGTAAAAGCGGTTCTGGCCATGGCCGGCAAACAGCTCCAGCAACCCCACAACCAATGACCCGGCGAGGCCCATCAGCGACGACGAGAACGCCGTACTCATTCCGCCCAACTGGGACTGCAATCCGCCCATCAGCTTGGTGAAGATATCAAGACCGCTTTCCCCCGGGCCGGGAGCAAGGGATTTGATGGTTTCGACGATGGCAGGAATTGTTATGGCAAGGCCATAGAAAGTCCCAAGCAGGCCAAGAAAGATCAAGAGGTTCGCAATATAGCGCGTGATATCGCGGGCTTCATCGATACGGGTCGCAACCGACTCCAGTATTGAATGGGCCGAAGTCGATGAGATGTTCATCTTGGACCCGCGCGACCGCAGCAGGGACGCAAGGGGCGCCAAGAGACGCGGCGGCCTCGCCTCGGCAGTGCCGGGGGTTTCGCGCACGAAATCCTCAATCCAACTTACCGACTGCATCAAGATCAGCACTTGCCAGAAGCAGGTCAAAACCCCGAACGCGAAGACGCCGGCAATGAACATGTTCAGCCAAGGGTTCGTCCGCAGGATCTGTTCAATGTCGGACTTGATCAGCCAAACCCCAAATCCGACCAGCACGCAGACGAGGAGCATCGTCACGATTTGCCGGATCGGTTGGCTGAACGAATGGGAAGGCGCGATGTCGGTCTTTTTCATGGGGACCTTATGGCCGATTGGCAGGAATGAGGCAACATTGGCAGGCTTCAGCGGACGTCAAAGCGAAAGGGTGTCGTGTAGCAGCATCAGGGCGTCAGTTCTGCAACCCGTGCCACGAGCCAGTTCAAGTCCGGATCGGCAATGCCAAGTTCTGTCAGGTGGTGTGCTGTCGAAACGAGATAGTCGCGATTGGTGCCTCTGTCCCCCTTTGCCCGCGCAATGATCCGGGCCTGAACCTCCGGTGGAAGCCTGCCGCAATATTGAGTGTGGTGCGGATCGACGACATAGGCTAGCGCGGTTTCAATCCGGCCCGTCGAAAGTGAGACGGGAAGCCAGTGTTCCAGATAAGCCGAGGAAATCAGTTCACGTTCCCGCAAATATTGCAGCGTTGTCGCTTCCAGTCCCGGCTCAACTCGAAACGCAACCCCAGCACATGCAGATCCGGCAACCTGGTCCAAAGCCAGGACAAGTCCCATTGCGTCCGGCGTACCTCGGTGGTGGATAGAGCGCATGCAGAAGCTTCGCTGCCAGCCGTCCAGCTGCGCGATATGCCGTTCGGCAAAAGGAAATCCCGGACTCCAGATCAGCGATCCATAGCCAAATACCCACATGGCACTGTCCATTTGCTGGCCCTCACGCGCTCGGCTCTGTAGACAGCAACCTCGAAGTGAAGGGAAGAGGCGGTAATGCGGGTCATTCTGTGGTTGGGTCTGGTTCTGGGGCTGCTGTGGGGTGGCTACTGGGTTGTCGGTTCATCTGCGATAACCCGCGGGACTGAGCAATGGATTAAAGATGCGGCCGCTAAAGGCTTGGTCGTCGAAAACAGCGGTATTTCAGTATCGGGTTTTCCCAGCCGTTTTGACCTTACCATTACGAAGCCGAGGCTGAGCGATCCGGCGTCGGGTTGGAGCTGGAAGGCGCCCTTTGCGCAGCTGCTTTCGATGACGTGGAAGCCATGGCATGTCATCGCCATCCTGCCGAGCGATCAGGAAATCGACGGGCCGGACCAGAGGATCGCGCTCACCTCCTCGAAAATGGCTGCCTCCCTGCGATTGCGCCCGACGTCTGATCTGACCTTGGAAGAATTGGTGGTGGAGGGACACGACCTGACAATTCAGTCGGATCTGGGTTGGCAAATCGGCGCCAAGTCGGGCGTCCTGGCCTTGGCGGGAGAGAGCGCCAGACCGTTCGGCCAACATCTGGGGCTGGAGATTGTCGATCTTCGCCCCGATCCGGTTCTGGCGCGCCAATTGCCTTCGCTCGGCGACGTGGTCAGCGCCATACATCTTGACGCTTCCATCGTGCTGAGCACCGCGTTGGATCGGCACATCGGTGAGACGGAACCCGTCGTCACCGACCTGATCGTGCACGACTTTCGTGTGACGTGGGGAACGCTTCAACTGACGGCCAAAGGTCAAGTGGGGTCGGGACCAGATGGTCGCGCACAGGGTCAGATCGATTTCCGCGTAGAGGATTGGCAGCAGATTCCTGCACTTGTCGTAGCCCTTGGGCTGGTGCGACCCGAGATGGGCAAAAGCCTGATCAGCGGGCTGGACGTCTTGGCCAAATCAGGCGCAGACCCCGATGTTCTGGATCTGGCCCTGACCTTTGCCGATGGCTGGGCGAACCTTGGTCCGCTGCCGCTTGGCCCAGCACCGATGCTCAACTAGCGGCAGTAAGGGTTGCCGCGACGCTGTGAGGTATCAAGGTGGATGTGGTCTTCGTGATAACCATCCGAACCGGGCCCCAGTGTCGTACGGAACGTCCCACAGGCAGCCTTCTTGGCCTTCTTGATCTCGGCACCGTAGTTTCGGGCCACGGTCATCGTCTTGCCTGAGCCCAGCACAAATCCAGATATATCAATGGCATTGCCAGACCCATGCTCACTGATCTTGGCTCCCCGCACGTTGTTTCTGGGGCGGCAGGCGTAGCTGGTGGCAATATTCAACTGGACAACCCGATTGTTGAAAGCGGGCTGCAACCCCTCGTCTATCCATTCGGCCAGGGCGCCTGCTGCGTCACAGTTGAGTGTGGCCGCGGGGTTGAGCCTGACACCGTTCACAGATGTTACCTGAACCGGATCCTTGACGTTGCAGCCTTTGATTTGCGACTTGATCGGCTTCAACGCCATGCCCTTGATCTCGGGATTGTTGCATACCGACCCTTTGCGAGTGGCTGACGGTTTGGTGGCATTGGAGGACGACACCGTGACATGCAGCGGGACTTGCTCGACCGGCACGGTCGGCAACCCGTCAGGACGCTGGCGGGGGCGCTTGGAAGTGGCGGTCGCAGAGACGGCCTCGGCGATGGTTGCACTCTGGGGGCGGGGCAAGGGGCGGAGCGTGACCTGCGGCGCCTCGGCCCATGCGCAGGTGGCGCATACCGACAGGATCACCACCATCAAGGAGCCTGGCCGCATGATCAATCTTCCAATTTCGGCGACGCCGCCACGCGGCCGAAGTCCGGCGCGGCCGTGTCCTGACCGGCCTCGATGATACCGCGGCGGATGGCACGTGTCCGGGTGAAATAGTCGTGCAACAGCTCGCCATCGCCCATGCGGATGGCACGTTGCAGCACGAAAAGCTCTTCAGTGAAACGGCCGAGCACGTCCAGTACCGCGTCCTTGTTGGTCAGGAAGACATCGCGCCACATCGTGGGATCTGAGGCCGCAATCCGGGTGAAGTCCCTGAATCCAGTAGCAGAATACTGAATGACTTCCGAGTTGGACACCTGTGCCAGATGATCCGCGACCCCCACCATGGTATAAGCGATCAGGTGCGGCGTGTGGCTGACGACGGCAAGCACAAGGTCATGGTGTTCCGCATCCATCGTATCAACCCGAGAGCCGAAGGCCTCAAGCAATGACCGCAGGCGGGTGATGGCGTCCGGGTCGGTGTCAGGAGACGGGGTCAGCAACCACCAGCGATTCTGGAACAGGGAGGCAAACCCGGAACGCGGGCCGGAATACTCGGTACCGGCCATCGGATGACCGGGCACAAACGCGACGCCTTGGGGCAAATGGGGTGCGACTGCCGCGATGACCGCCTGCTTGACGGAACCCACATCGGTCACGGTGGCCCCCGCCGCCAGATGCGGGCCGATCTCTTTGGCAATGGCTGCCATGGCCCCCACCGGCACAGCAAGAACCACCAGATCGGCCCCTGCCACCGCCTCTGCAGCGGTCGCGAATACCCGGTCGCACAGGCCAAGCTCCATCGCGATGGCCCGGGTTTCATCCGTCTTGGCGTGACCGACAATCTCGCCCGCAAGGCCACCCGCGCGCATGGCATGGGCCATGGACGTGGCGATGAGGCCAAGGCCGATCAGGGCCACGCGCTGGTAAATCTGGGTCATCGTACGCCCTTGAACTGCGCTATCGAATGGGCAACACGCCGGCAGGACGCCTCGTCCCCAATCGTGATCCGCAGGCAATGCGGCAATTTGTAACTGGACACCCGCCTGACGATAAGCCCTTGCTTTTGCAAAAACAAATCGCAAGCCTCCGCCTCTTCGTTGCTGGCAAATCGCGCCAGGACGAAGTTGGCCATCGAGGTGTCGGAGGGAATCCCCAGTTCCGCCAAGGCAAGGGCCAGCCAATGCCGCATCCGGGTATTGTCGGCGCGGCAGCGGGCAACGTAGTCCTGATCGCGCACGGCTGCCTCGGCGGTTTCCAATTGGGTGTTGGACAGATTGAACGGGCCGCGAATACGGTTGAGGACGTCGATGATGCCTTTGGGGCCATAGCCCCAGCCGATGCGCAAACCGCCCAAGCCATAGATCTTGGAGAAGGTCCGCGTCATCACGACATTGCTGCGCGCCTCGACCAGTGCCAGCCCGCCATCGAAGCCTTCGACGTATTCGGCATAGGCACCGTCCAGAACCAGAATGGCCTGTGGCGGCAGGCCATCGGCCAGACGAGCAATCTCGGTCGCGGCAATCATCGTCCCGGTCGGGTTGTTGGGATTGGCAATAAAAACAAGCTTTGTCCGACGGTTACATGCTTTCAGGATCGCGTCGACATCCGCCGTGCGGTCGCGCTCGGCCACTTCCACCGGTGTGGCCCCGACAGCGAGTGCAGAGATGCGATACATTAGGAAGCCGTGCTCGGTGAACACGACTTCGTCCTTGGGTCCGGCATAGGCCTGACAGAGAAAGGTGATTATCTCGTCCGAGCCGACACCACAGATCACGCGGGCGGCGTCCAGTCCGTGAACCTCGGCGATTGCCGTTCGCAGGGCGGCGTGGTCGGTCGAAGGGTAACGGTGGATCTGGTGGATCGACCGTTGAAAGGCTTCCTTTGTGCGGTCCGACGGGCCAAATGGGTTTTCGTTCGAAGACAGCTTCACAACATTTGCAACACCCGCAACCGAGGCCTTGCCGCCCTCGTAAAGGGCAATGTCCATGATGCCGGGTTGTGGGCGTATTGCGTCGTTCATCGGTAACCCCAAAAGATGAACCGGGTTTTAACGGCGCGGCCCGGACTTGGCCAGCGGCATTTGCCAAATGAAAAGGGCCCGCGCATGGCGGGCCCTTTGGCATGGGATCGCCGCGATCAGTTCTTGGCGTAGTATTCGACCACGAGGTTCGGTTCCATCTGAACCGGATAGGGCACATCGCTGAGCCCCGGGGTGCGGACGAACTTGACGATCAGCTTGGAGTGATCCGCCTCGATATAGTCGGGGACGTCACGCTCGGCCAGTTGGGTGGCTTCAAGGATTGCGGCCATTTGCTTGGATTTCTGGCGCACTTCGATGATGTCGCCTTCCTTGACGCGGTAGGACGCGATGTTGACGCGGACGCCGTTCACATTGACGTGGCCGTGGTTCACGAACTGGCGCGCGGCGAAAACGGTCGGGACCAGCTTGGCGCGGTACACGACGGCGTCGAGGCGGCGCTCGAGCAGGCCGACCAGAGCCTCACCGGTATCGCCACGCTGGCGTTCGGCGTCGGAATAGATCTTGCGGAACTGCTTTTCGGTCAGGTCGCCATAGTAGCCCTTGAGCTTTTGCTTGGCGCGCAGCTGGGTGCCGAAGTCGGACAGCTTGTTCTTGCGGCGCTGGCCGTGCTGGCCGGGGCCGTATTCGCGCTTGTTCACCGGGGACTTCGGACGGCCCCAGATGTTTTCGCCCATGCGGCGGTCGATCTTGTACTTGGCAGACGTGCGTTTGGTCACGGCTGATCTCCTTCTAAGTTACGAAGGGCGTTGTCCTTTTCCGGCGAACCGGCGACAGGCTTCCCCTTGCGGGGCCCACCAACACCAATGAAAAGCCCCGGAACAGTGTCCGGGACTGGCGCGGCTTATACAGGGCGGGAGCGTGGTGTCAACGTAAGAGCGGCGGCCTTGGCGCCTTCGGGAGGGCTTCGGTTAATCAGGTGTGAAGTGGTTTGGATGCGTTTGGCCGGATCAGGATCAAGATGCCGCGCTAACCCATTGAGAACGGCGTGTTAATCGCAAGATTCTGAAAAAGACGGCTGTCTTCCTTCCGTCTTCCTTCTGTCTTCCTTTGGTGAAGACAAGCGGGAGACAACGGGCGGTGCCCCCGCTTGTTAACCATGTTCTGCGAATCAAGTCACCAGGTCGTGCCGCAGGATCGCGGCTTCGGAGGCGGACAGGTTCCGGCGGGCGTGGTCGCCGTAAGCGTGCGGATTTTCCGCAAGGCCGGGGAAGATGTCGAAAAGACCTTCCCGCTGCGCAGCCTCGATCGTGTCGAGGGCGGCGTTGGCGGGATGGAAGCTTTCGGTTTCCATCCCGTTGGCCCAGATCACATTGTGCTGACCCAGAAGGACGTGAATGTAGGTCACTTCGCGCTGGGTGTGGTCCACGACGATGGAATGATCGTTGACCAGATTCTCGGCGGAAACCAGCACCTCGGGCGTGTTGAAAAGGGCCAGGGCGGCAGGGCCGGTGACCAGCATGCGGTGTTGCGGCGACACCAGAAGGTCGAGGTCGGGGCGGTCAAGTCCCATGGCACCGCGGCGAAAGCGGATCGGGCGCAGGTGGGGCATGGCGTGCAGGCGGGCGCCGGTCATGCGGCGATGGCCAGTCCACAGAATCTCCTGCGCGCCGTTGTCGCGTGTCAGAACCCGGTCGCCCGGACGCAAGGACTGGATGCGCTTGGGACCCTCGGCCGTGGCCAGCATCGTGTCGGGGGTGAAGCAGATGACGCCGCCGGCAACCCTGGCACCGGCGGCGGTCCGGGTGCGGTCGATCGCCGTGCGCACGACCCACAGATCCTGCCCCGAGGGCGGCATGTCGCCCACGACAAGCAGCAGGAATGCCCCGGTATCGGGCACTTCGATGAGGGTGATCGTGTAGGTCTGGTGACCATCGGTCACGAGGAAGCTTTGATCCGGGATGTCCGGCTCAACCTCGCCGTCCGGTGCTTTGTCACCGCCGCCGACGGCGGTGCCAATGAGGCGCCGCACCATGCGGGCGGCGCGTTTGCGGATTTCACTCGCCCCCTCGGCCTCATTCAGAATCAAAACCCCCTGCGGGCCATCGACCCGCACAGGTGCCCCCGACCAGCGCCAAGAGGCGCCGACGGTCAGTAAATCCAAGGGCGCGGCCTTGAGGCCGTCTGTTTCTGTTTGTGACCAGGATATGACGAACGTGCCCTGAGAGCCCGTTTTCATGCCTGTTTTCGCCTGCTCGTTTTGTTCTTCTTATGCGGAAAGGTTAACAACAAGAATGCGACCTGCCTATAGCAAATCAGCAACATTCCATCTGTATTAAGCGGTTAGGGGCGTTTGTTGATGTAAAAAGGGCGCAAGCGGCGCGGTTTCGCAGATCAAACCCACGTCGCACCGGTCCGGCGCGGCATGACGGTGCGATCAGAAGCGCAGGTTGAGATTGACCGAGCCTACGAATTGACCCTCGGGCTGGCTGTCAAATTCGGGGGACATGTAGGTGATGCCGTAGAAGGCCGAAGACTTCTCGCCCTGCCAGGCAAGGCCGGCGCGCAGACGCCCGCGTGTTTCACTGGCGACGGCCGTTCCACCACTGGGCAGAAGGGCCGAGTCAAACACATGGGCGACATCGCCGCCAAGGGTGAAGCTGAGGCCGGGGGCGCGCTCGCCCTGAACGCCGGTATACCGCTGGCCGGTGGTGTCGTCGCGCAGCATCAACGCTCCGTCGCCAAAAGTGCCGATCACCAGATCGCCGCCGGCCCGGACCATGGTCTCTACCCCGGCCTGTGCCGAAACAAAGGGCCGCAGCGACACCTGTTCGGTCAGACCGATGTCCCGGCCAAGCTCGGCCTGAAGCGTGGGATAGAAGGCGTTGCCAAGCTCGTTGGACAGATCGGGCTTGGGGGCGCCAAGAAATCCGTGAACCCAGGACTGGAAGTTGCCGATCCCGGTCTGCGGCCCGATGGCCACAAGATCGGCGCCAAGGCTTGCGTCCAGCCCGCGCCAGTTGACGTGGGTGTGCAGACCGAAGGACAGCGGGGCCGCGTAGCGGCGGTCGTCGGCGGCGGGGTTTCTGAGGTCGGAGGGGGCCACGATGCTGCCCGAAAGCCGGTATTCCAGAATGTCGCCAAGGCCGGACGGCAGTGCGCCCGTCCAGTCCGTGCCACGCAGGACCGAGACCGTGTAGGCGCCGGTATGCCAGCGGTCATGCAGATCGCCCAGCGCGTCATTGTTGAACAGGCGACCCCAGCCCAGCGTGTGACGCACCTCGGCAACGGCATCGCTGGCAGACAATATTGTAAGGACGGCTAGAATCAGGGCGCGATTCGTCATGTCTCAAGTTCCAAATTCGGCCCCAACCAAGGTCACCATAGGGGCAGTCGGTAATTTAGGCTACACCGGAACCGCACGCGGCCGCTTACCTGTGGCAAGTCTGCTATTCCTGACCAAGCGGGGCATGGGGAATGTAGGGGGCCTCGAGGGCGGCCACCTGTTCGGCCGTCAGGGTCAGGGTCAGGCCCGCAACGGCATCGGCCAGCTGATCGGTCTTGGTAATTCCGATGATCGGCGCGGCAACGCCCTGTTTCTGCCGGGTCCACGCCATGGCAACCTGCGCCATGGGACGGCCCAGATCAGCCGCAAGGGTCTGGACAGCGGAGATGACAAGAGCATCAGCCTCGGCCGTCCGGTCAAAGAGGAACTTGCCATAGGCGTCCTGCGACGTCCGGGTGGTTTCGGTGCCGACCGGACGGGCAAGGCGGCCGCGCGCGATGGGAGACCACGGGATCAGGCCGACCCCCTGATCAAGGCACAGCGGGAGCATCTCGCGCTCTTCCTCGCGGTAGAGCAGATTGATCTGGTTCTGCATCGAGATGAAGGGGGTCCAGCCATTGGCGCGGGCGACCGACTGCGCCTTGGCAAACTGCCAGGCCCACATGGTCGAGGCGCCGATGTAGCGCGCTTTGCCGGATTTCACCACGTCGTGCAGCGCCTCCATCGTCTCTTCGATCGGCGTGTCGTTGTCCCAGCGGTGGGTCTGGTAGAGGTCGACGTAATCGGTCTTGAGGCGGCGCAGGCTTGCATCGATGTTATGCAGGATCGAGCGGCGCGACAGGCCGCGCATCTGAAGTTCACTGAGCATGGTGCCGTGGACCTTGGTGGCCAGAACGATCTCGTCCCGCCGGGCGATGGTCCAGAGGTGGTCGCCGAGGATCTCCTCTGACGAGCCGTCGGAATAGACATTGGCGGTGTCGAAGAAGTTGATCCCGGCCTCGCAGGCCTGCCGGATCAGCGGCAGGGACTGGTCCGCCGGCAGGGTCCAGGGATGGCCACCGCGGGCGGGGTCGCCAAAGGACATGCAGCCGAGGCACAGCTCCGAGACCTTGAGGCCGGACCGGCCCAGTCGGTTCATCTTCATTAGGGGTTTCTCCTTTTGGGGCAAGACTACGCCCGGGGGCAGGTAACTTCCACCCTTGCCCGACATGCCTTGCCCGATCAGGATGGGGGCAACGCAAACGCAAGGTGGCCCATGATCCCGAACAACGATCTGTCGTTCCAGGTGTTCTCTTCCCGTGCCGCAGCGACGCTGGACGAGCAGTTGAAGCTGCTGGCCGAGCTTGGCTATACCGATGTGCAGCCGTTCTTCTTTGGCCCGCCGGGCGATCTGTCGACGCTGGACGCCTATGTGGCGTTGCTGGAAATCCATGATCTGACCACGAAGTCGGGGCATTTCACGCTGGATCTGTTCACCGACATGCCGGATCTGGTCGAGATGATCGCGGAAAAGTTCGACATGTCGCTGGTGGTCTGCCCGTGGATCAACTGCGAGGACCGGCCCACCACCACGGCAGGCTGGAAGGCCATCGGCGCGCAGATGGCAGCGATCACCAGGGACATGGACCAGCGCGGCCTGACCTTCGTCTATCACAACCACGATTTCGAGATGGTGCCGCTGCCGGATGGAACCTGTCCGATCGACCACATTCTGTGCGACACGGTGCCGTTCGAGCCGGATCTGGCCTGGATGGTGGTGGGTGGGGCCGATCCTTTGGTGTTCCTGCAGAAGTATGCGGGCCGCATTCCGGCGGTGCATGTCAAGGATGTGGCGGCACCGGGCACCTGCGAGGACGAGAAGGGATTTGCCGATCTGGGCCACGGGATCATGGATTGGCAGGCCCTGTGGGATGCGAGCGTGGTGGCAGGGTCACAGCTGATGGTGGTCGAGCACGACCTGCCCAGCGACTGGACCCGCTTTGCACGCCGCTCGATCGAGACCATGCGGAAACTGGGGGCGAGAACGCCGTAACCCGGGAAATGTCGCTTTTGACGACATGCTGTTTTTACCAGCATTTACATATAGATAGCTATTTCCGTTAACCCGGTGGAAAGGATTTGGTGCATGCCCGTCGGGGCTATTTGCCAGATCGCTCTTGCCGCATCAGCTGTGGCCGCAGTATCTGGCTGTCCACTAGGGTCAGGACCCATTGAACTTGCGCTTGCGGCATGATTCAGCCTCCGCAAGGAGACCGATCAATGAGCAACCTGTTCTGGCTGACGGACGCACAGATGGCGCGTCTGGAACCCTTATTTCACAAGAGCCATGGCAAGCCGAGGGTCGATGACCCGTTGCCCGGCAACGGTTTGCCTGCAAACCGTGAGAGGGGGCGGGTGCTGAGCGGGATTATCTTCATCAATCGCAATGGCTTGCGATGGTGCGACGCACCCAGGGAGTATGGCCCGCCAAAGACCCTCTACAACCGCTGGAAGCGGTAGGGGGACAAGGGCATCTTTGCCCGGATGATGGAAGGGTTGGCGTCAGAGGCCGCCGTCCCGAAGACGGTAATGATCGATGTGAGCAGGCATGCGCCATTGGTCCGAGCATGCCTGCGCAAGTATCTGAAGGCGCACCGCACGGCGACCAGCCTGCGGGCGAAAAAGGGGGGCCCGACGATCAACGGGGCCGCCTGATCGGCCGAACCAAAGGCGGCATGAACACCAAACTGCATGCCATCACCGATGCTGAGGGTCGGCCGATCCGGTTCTTCATGACCGCAGGTCCCCCTCTCGGCGATGCATGCATCGCCTGCCGGGCAACGGGTCAGCGATTACACTGGCGCTGCTGCCCTGCTCGGGTCCCTGCCAAAGGCGGAATGGTTGCTGGCCCCCTCTCATGGTTTGCAGGCAAACCATTGCCGGGCAACGGACCGGGGCTACGATGCCAATTGGTTCAGAGATGCGTTGAAAGACAAGGGGATAAAGCCTTGCATCCCAGG
>JANMCI010000028.1:0-5586 GCA_031361245.1 Rhodobacterales bacterium | reverse complement strand
GACGGAGACTGGGATATCATCGCCCGCCTTGGGGAAACTGAAGAGCGTGGCGACCAGGTTGGCGAGGCGGGGTTTGCCCCGCGTGACCTTGGCGCGGCCCGCCCATTCAGCGCGGGGGCCGGGGCGGTGCAAGGCTTGGAGCGCAGGTGGCCATCGAGGGGATGAGCGGGCCGTCATCGCCCTCGGCCAGCATGTGCCAGCTGCGGGTCACGGGCTGGCCTTGGGCGGTTCCCTTCTCCTCGATGAACACGCCGCCGCGATGTTCGCCGTATGTTAGGGCGTTGAGCACTTTGTAGGCCAAAGGGGCGATGGGGGCGAGGTTGGGCAGGGGCAGTTTCGCTAGCGTGATCAGCAGTCGGTGCAGGGGTTCTGGCAGGGGACCTGCGCCCATCCAAAGCGATCTGATCTGCGGCAGGGCGGCGGGAATCGCGCGCAAGTCCGGGACATCGGCCAAGGAAAACAGGGCGTTGTGCAGGGGCAGGGCACCGGGTGGGGCGACGGTGTAACGCAGGGTCTCGGCTAGGCCACGGGCGATGGTGGGCTGGCCGTTTCGGATGAGGTTCACGGGTTGGCCAGCATATCCGAGGACGGCCCGCAGGACGTTCAGGCCGACGCCGGCGTGCGGCGAAGGGGCGATGCCGCCGGTGACCTCCTCAATCTCCATCGTCTTGGCCATCTCGCGCAGGACGGCAGCGGTAAGGACTGGGAAGCTGGAGACGCCGGACAGGGCGAAGATCCTTGCGGCCTTGGCCTCGGCGTCGAACTGGCCGACCCCGTTCACGAAATCGGCGCCATCGGCGAAATCGAGGTAGTTGGTGTGGCTGTCGATGCAGGCCCGCAGGACAGAATAGGGGTCGGTTCCATAGGTCTGAAAGGGACTGGAAGCGTCGACCAGAATGTCGGGGTGGTAAATTCTGAGAGTCTCGGCGACGGTGGCGCGGTCGGCCTTGATCGGTTCGGTGCCGGGATGCAGGGCGGCGAAGCCCTGCGCTTTTGCCAGCTTGCGGCCAGCGATCAGGATTTGCAGGTCAGCACCTGCGAGGAGTTGGGCCAAGCGGCCACCAAAGACGCCATAACCGCCGAGGATGAGGAGTTTCATGCAATGCCCTTTGGCGCATAGCTGTAACGGGGTGGCGAAAGGTCAATGTGGCGTATCACCTCGGAAAGGGTTTTCCGGGCTGGTTTTCCGCCGTGGCACGGGCCATCCTTTGCCTCGAGTCGCACAGGAGGATCACATGGACTATCGGCGTTTGGGGCGGTCGGGGCTTAAGGTTTCGGAGTTTTCGTACGGGTCTTGGGTGACTTTTGCCAAGCAGGTCGACATTCAACCCGCCAAGGACATGCTGACCGCCGCCTATGACGCGGGGATCAACTTTTTCGACAATGCGGAAGGCTATGAGCAGGGCCGGTCGGAGCTGGTGATGGGGCAGGCCATCCAAGAGCTGGGGTGGTCGCGCGACAGCTATATCGTGTCGTCCAAGGTGTTTTGGGGCGGACCCAAACCCACGCAGCGCGGGCTGTCGGCCAAACATGTGACCGAGGCTTGCCATGCGGCGCTGAAGCGGTTGCGGGTGGATCATCTTGACCTCTATTTCTGCCATCGGCCCGACATTGACACGCCGGTCGAGGAGACCGTGCGGGCGATGCACAACCTGATCTTGCAAGGCAAGGTTCTGTACTGGGGCACGTCGGAATGGTCCGGCCAGCGCATCACCGAAGCCCATGCTGTAGCCGCCCGTTGGGGCCTGACGCCGCCGGTGATGGAGCAGCCGCAATACAACCTCTTTGAACGCCAGAAGGTCGAGACAGACTTTGCGCCGATTTACGAGACCTTCGGGCTGGGCACGACGATCTGGTCGCCGCTGGCGTCGGGTGTGCTGACCGGCAAGTACAATGACGGCGTCCCTGCTGACAGCCGGCTGAATTTGCCGGGATATGAATGGCTCAAGGACGGGTGGGCCAAGCCTGAAGGCGTGGCCAAGCTGGCCAAGGTCAAGGCGCTTGCCGGGCTTGCGGCCAAAGCCGGGTTGCCGATACATCACATGGCGCTGTTGTGGTGTCTTGCCAATCCAAACGTCTCGACCGTCATTCTGGGGGCGTCGAAGGTGGCGCAGTTGACGGACAATCTGAAAGCTCTGGACAGCAAGGCCCGGATGACGCCGGATGTCATGGCCGAGATCGAGACGATCATGGACAACAAGCCTGTCGAGGCTGCGCGCTATTGAAATAAAAAGGGGATCTGTGACCGGCTGGCTGCGGTCAAGGCAGTGCCGCTTTGGCGGTCGGGATGGACCAGCGCAAGATGGCGGTCCGGATCCCGGCCCCGAGGGTGATATGTCACATTCGACGTTGACGCCGGTGTCGATACGCAGTCACTCTGGCGACCAAGGCTAAGTCCCGGGAGAGCAGAACATGGCAAGGCGCGCGTTGATCACATGGGGCGGTTGGCCGGGGCATGAACCCGACAAGGTGGCGGAATTGTTCGCCAAAGACCTGCGCGATGGGGGCTTTGAGGTTGAGGTCACCGACACACTCGATTGCTTTGACGACAAGGCGGCGCTGGAGGGATTGGCGCTGATCGTGCCGATCTGGACCATGAGCACGGTCGAGAAGGAGCGGACGCAGAACGTGGCGGATGCGGTGGCGGCGGGGGTCGGGCTGGCAGGGTGTCACGGCGGGATGTGCGATGCCTTTCGCAACGATGTGCTGTGGCAATTCATGACCGGCGCCCAATGGGTTGCCCATCCCGGCAATGACGGGGTGGCTTACCGCGTCAGGATCACCGATCCGTCGAACCCGCTGGTCGCGGGGATCGGGGATTTTGACGTGAAAACCGAGCAATATTATCTGCACGTCGATCCGGCGGTGAAGGTCCATGCCGTCACCGATTTCCCGATCGTCGACGGACCGCATGCCGCAAACGGGCCGGTGGCGATGCCAGTGGGCTTTACGAAAATGTGGGGCAAGGGCCGGGTCTATTACAATGCGCTGGGCCATCAGGCCAATGTCATCGACCATGGCCCCGCGCGCGAGATGATCCGGCGCGGAATGCTGTGGGCGGCACGCTAGGACGGGGAGGCGGGAGTGACGTTTCAGGCCTATCTGGACAATATCGAGGCAAAGACCGGCAAAAGCCCCTCTGATTTCAAGCGGATGGCCGCCGACAAGGGCTTTGCGGGGCCCGACGGCATTGCCAAGGGCGTCAAGGCGACCCAGATCACGGACTGGCTCAAGGCGGACTTTGGCCTCGGCCACGGTCACGCCATGGCGGTGGTGGCACTTCTGAAGGGCAAGCCAGAATAGGGGCGGGCGATGTGGCGCATTCTGGCGATCTTGGGTGGGGTCTCGGGGGGCGTTGCCTTGTCGCAGTTTCCCGAGTTTTCGCAGCAATACCTGCAACGGCTGGCCGGCAAGGTCGATGCCCTGACGGCCGTGGCCGCCCAGTTCGACGTCACGGCGCAGAACAACGGCCTGACCCGCGAAGCGGCCTTGGCCGCGATGACGGGCAGTCCGGTGCTGGAGGACCAGCAGGCCGACATGCGGGCGACACTGGCCCGACAGGCGACGCTGGCGGAAAACCTTGCCACCCTGCGCGCCGCAAGCCCGCTGGCACGGCTGATGATGCCGCAGCGGCTTGGTGACATCGACACGCTGACCGCGACCTATGCCGACTTTCGCCCCGCCATTCCGGCGACGACCGAGGGGGCCATCACGGCTGGGATCGGCTATGCCGGGGGCTGGGGGGTGATTGCCTTTATCGGGCGGATGTTCAGCCTGATGTTCCGACGGCAGCGGCGGACATATTAGAAGGTGGCCCGGTCAGGACGATGCAACCCCACCGCTGTCGGGCGGTGGCGTGCCGCCGTGCCGGTCTGGCCGCCGCATCGCATTGACCCCCCGCCCGCTTTCCCCCATGGTCCGCCAAAACTGAAAGAGCAGCCATGGCCACCACCAAGCCGTTTTCCCGTTTCGAATTCATGATCGCCTGGCGCTATTTGCGCAGTCGCCGGGCCGAGGGCGGCGTGTCGGTGATGACCTGGATCAGTTTGATCGGCATCACGCTCGCCGTCTTTGCGCTGATTGCAACGCTGGCGGTGCGGGCGGGGTTCCGGGATGAATTCGTGGACACCATTCTGGGGGCCAATGCCCATGTCACGGTCCTGTCGACGGGCCATATGGACGAGGCCGACAATCTGGTCCGCGGCTTTGCCGAGTATGACGCGATTGCGGGCAAGCTGAGTGCCATTCCGGGGGTGACGCGGGCGGCGCCGCTGATCAAGGGGCAGGTCATGGCCGCCGCCGGACAGGCGACGCTGGGGGCCGAGGTCTACGGGATGCGCGCCGCCGATCTGGCGACGATCCGGCGCATCGGCATCGGCTCGGGTGCCGAGGGTGACATCGCGACCTATGACACGGGCATCGCCATGGGGTCGCAACTGGCGCGGGAGCTGGGCGTGGGCCTTGGCGACCGGGTGCGGCTGATCTCGCCCCAGGGCATCAAGACGGCCTTGGGGGTCAGCCCGCGGGTCAGCGCCTATACCGTGGTCTATATCTTTACGGCCGGGCGGTTGGACATCGACCAAACCCGCATCTACATGCCGTTTGCGGAAGCGCAGAGCTTTTTCAACAAGGACGGGCTGGCCGACGAGTTTGAGGTGATGGTCGAGGACCCCGACACCGTCGACGATTTTGGTCCGGCCTTGCTTGACGCCGCGGGGCCGGAGGCAATGCTTTGGACATGGCGCGACAGTTCGGGAGCATTTCTGAAAGCGCTGACGGTCGAGGACAATGTGATGTTCATCATCATGTCCATCCTTGTGCTGATCGCCTCGCTGAACATCGTCTCGGGCTTGATCATGCTGGTCAAGAACAAGGGGCGCGACATCGGCATCCTGCGGACAATGGGGCTGACCGAGGGGTCCGTCCTGCGGGTGTTCTTTCTGTGCGGGGCGTTTACCGGGGTGCTGGGAACAGTGTTCGGCGTCGTGCTGGGCTGCCTTTTCGCCTTTTACATCGACCCGATCTTTTCGTTGGTGAATTACACGGCGGGCGGAGGGGTGTGGGATCCGGCGATCCGGGGCATCTATACCCTGCCGGCCAAGCTGTTGCCGAGGGATGTGGTGTCAGCCGTCGCGCTGTCTCTGGGTCTGTCCTTTATCGTGACGATCTTCCCGGCGCGCCGTGCGGCGCGGATGAACCCGGTGGAGGCGCTGCGTTATGAGTGACACGCTGGTTCTGGAGGGGATCGAGAAGGTCTTTGCCCGCGGCAAGCCATCGGAGGTCGTGGTTTTGCGCGGGGCTTCGCTGACGGTGGCCAAGGGCGAAGTGGTCGCGTTGGTGGCGCCCTCCGGGGCGGGCAAGTCGACGCTTTTGCACATTGCGGGGCTGCTGGATACGCCGGATGCGGGCAGGGTAGTGCTGGAGGCCCGGGATATGACCGGGCTTGGCGACCGGGCGCGGACCGAGGCACGGCGCGAGCAGGTCGGCTTCATCTACCAGTTCCACCACCTGCTGCCGGAGTTCTCGGCGCTGGAAAACGTGGTGATCCCGCAGCGCGCCAACGGGGTTTCGGTGGCCGACGCCGAA
>JANMCI010000575.1:0-10786 GCA_031361245.1 Rhodobacterales bacterium | reverse complement strand
CGATATGAAGCGCCGCGAACAGCATCGGTCCCCGCACGTCCGTGTCCGTCGGATCTATGAGGATATTGGCGAGGCGCCGCAGAAAGCGACTGCCAGCGGCCTGCACTTCCATCGGGCCCTCAGAAGCCAAACGAACCGCGGCAAAGCCAAGGTCGCTGCCGGCGTCGGTTTGCGGAAGGGTTGACAACGCAATCACCCTTGCCAATGTTGCACGCAGTGCCGCCTTGCGGTCGGGGTGGCGGGTGGTGCTTTCGGTCCCCAGATACCACCGCAAAAGGTTCATCTGATCGTCGGTCATCTGCGGCCCGATGTCCTGCCAGATTTGGGAAAAAACCGCCGAAACGGGGTAATCGAGATCGCTTTCGAGGAGCCTGCGCAGAATCGTTGCGCGTTGCGCCTCGAGCGCTGCGAACGTGGTGACCACCGGGGTGGGATCCCCGATGCTCAGGGCAACGAACGTCTGGTCGAGGTCAGGGTCCAATTGCCGCCCGCTCCATCTGCTGTCATCCTGGCGTGAGTTCGGCGCCTTGGTCATTGCAGTGCGGCGCATCGCCAAACAGCTATACGGGGCAATTTCTTGCTGCAAGAGGTGCACTTTCGGCACCAACGGCCATGCAAAGGTGCTATAGCGTGAAGGAAACAAGGTTTCGTTACCTCGGGCGTTGTCCAAAGCTAAACGAAATTGCCCAAACAAAACCAACAAGAGGCAGTCATTGGCTGAAATATCGACGATAGGCTTTGTCATACCGAGTCTGACCTCGGGCGGCGCAGAGCGGGTTGTCGCGATTCTGGCTGAAGCCTTGTCGAAGGACTTTAACGTTCATGTTCTGATGGAGGAGGGTGCGGTACAGCACTATGCCCTGAAAGGCGTCACGGTCCACGGGATCAATTTCACGAAAGATGGGATACTTGCCGCGGTCGGGCGGTTGAAACTGGATCTGCTGCTGGACCATTACCACTGGGATCAGGACCATGTCCGTGTCATGGCCGAAGTTGCCGACGCCGGGATGCCTGTGGTTCTGACCGAACATAACGCCTATCACTATCCGCTGTTTCAGTGGGCGCGGGATGCGAAAGACGGCTATGAGGACTGGTTTGAAGCGCGTTTTGCCATCTACAGGAAATTCGCTGCTGTCACCGTTCTGAACGACGAAGCGTTCCGTTTCTTTTCCCAACATCTGAACAATGTCCGCAAGGTGCAGAACCCGGCTCCCAATCTGCCGTCGCGCCGGGCAGACCTCGGGTCGCGGCGGATCCTGACGGTTTCGCATTTCCGCAAGAGGGCAAAACGGCTGGACCTGATGTATCAGATGTTCGGCAAAGTCAGGGCCACAGTTCCACATGCCTGCCTGACGATCCTGGGGGACTACGACTGGGTGCAGGATCATTATTGCCGGCAGGCCGCGGGGCTTGGGGATATTCATATCGAAACTCCGGGGCGGACTTCGCTGGTTGACCGTTTTTTCGACCGATCTGCACTGTTTGCGTTGACGTCCGAGATCGAGGGCCAGCCGATGGTTCTTTTGGAAGCGGCACTTCACGGCGTCCCGCAAGTCGCGTTTGATCTGCCGGGCCTCCAAGATCAGCTTGTTCATGGCGAAACGGGCCTGTTGGTGCCGTTTGGCGATACCGATGCCTTTGCCGATGCCGTGGCGGGACTGATCGGCGACGAAAAGCGGCTTGCAGAGATGGGCGGCGCCGGGCGGGCGCTGGTGCTGAAAGAGTTCTCCATCGCCCGGGTGGCGGGTATCTGGCGCAAGCTGATTGCCGAGATCGCCGCCAAGGGGCGCATCACCTCGAAGAAGGCACAACTGCCGGGCGGCATGGTCCTGCGCGATGCCGAATGGCGCGGCTTCTGGCAGAAAGCGGCGCGCCACGGTGACGCGTCGCTGGTCCCCAAGATCAGTTTTCTGGTACCGGTTTACGGCACAGAGGAGGTCTTGGGCCGTTGCCTGCGCAGCATCCAGTCCCAGACACTGACCGAATTCGAATGCATCGTGGTTGACGATGCCTCGCCCGGCAATGTCCAAGAGGTTGTCCGCAGTACCGTGGGGGACGATGCGCGTTTTCGTGTCATCGAACATTCCCGCAACCGCGGCCTTTATCAGGCCCGCAGCACGGCAGCAGAGGCCGCGAAGGGACTGTATTTCGCGCATGTCGACAGCGACGACTATATCCATCCGGAATTTGCCAACGTCATGTTCACCGAGGCGATCACCACCGGGAGCGAAATCGTCGAATGCGAGGCGGTCGAGCTGCGTGAGGATGGCCGCCCGATCCGGTTCAACAAAATCAGGCAGGACGGACCTGTGGATGGCGATCAGGCCGCACGGGCGTATTTCAACAACTCGCTGCGCAATGTGGTGTGGAACAAAATTTATGCGCGTGACCTGTGGCGACGGGTCCCGGAGCATGCATCCATTGATGTTGGTCTGTCGATTTGCGAAGACCTTTTGCGCAACAGCTTGCTGTTCCCGGAGTGTCGGCGCTATTCATCCGTGACCGATTGCATGTATTTCTATTGCAGGCGGCCAGCTTCGGTCGTGAAAGGCGGTGATCTTGCGCGCTTGCTGGTCAAGCTGAAGGAGGTCGAACTCAGCTATGGCATCGCGAAATCGCGGCAGGGGGCACCGGATCAGGCGGTCTATTGGCGTAAGCTGGACGACAGAAGAATCGAGGATGTTCAATGGTACATCGCAGAATATCTTGAACGCTATGACTTTGCCGGGGTTCAGGAGGAGCTCAGGAATTTGGGAGACAAGATCGACCCGATGGTTTCGGTGGCAATGACGATGGTCAAGAAGCGCTCAGAGCTGAAGGCTGATAACGCCCGAATGACGAAGTTGCAGAAGTTTGAACAAAATCGGGCAATCCATCTGGAAATGCGACTGACCGAATTGCGCCAGATGATTGAAAAGTGAGACAGAGAAGATGCGGGAACGTGCGGGAATTCTGAATCTGGTCGCCGAATTGCGCGGGCGTCTGGACGAGCTTGAGCAACTGGTGCGGACGGTACCGAACCATTCGATCATCAGTCCGGTCAGCTATGACGAGGACGGAGTCGTGGCGATAACGCCGCCGGATTACACCGCGTTGCGGATGAACGGACTGGACGCGCCGCAAACCGTCCAACCCTATGTACCTTTCCCGTCCTTCGTGCAATTCGGCGCCCCGGATATGGCGTTGGAGGTTCAGGTCTCGGCCTTCGAGCTGTCCGAGTTGCACCGCACGGGGACAGAGCCGGCTTTTGGCCTGCGGCTGGTTCCCCGGAGCGGGGAAAAGCAAGAGTGGTTCACCTATGAAATCCTGTTGCCGATCGAGGATGTGACTGACTATGTCTGGCTGGAGTGGGTCGCCAAGCTGTCCTTTGATCAGCCGATCAAGAGCTTCATTCAGTTCTTCATCGAAGGAGATGGCTATTCGGAAACGGTCGATGTTGGCATTACCACAATCACTGAATTTGCCACGTTCACGCATGTCCGGCTTGACCGCAGCTCTATCCTGGAAGCCAGCGCCGGGCGCGCCGTGCATCGGATCAGGTTGACCTTTGCGACCGGCGGCGTTCAGGTGCCGATGTCGATCTATGGCTTGTCGGTCTTTGGCAAAGTCTGACGACCGAGACCTTGACGGGGTTCACGCGAGGATCCGGGACGCAATCGCCTTCTCGGACGCGCTGATATCGGTGGATGCGCTGAAGTAACCGCGGACGGTACTCTGCAGGTGCGGGGACAGGGTCTGCATCGCCTCGGCGAGCTCTTCTATTGCGCCGATTGTCCAGGCGTGGGGAGCGTCCTGAAAGCTGAAGTTCGGATCGCAGAAGTTGGCCCCGAGAAGCCTTTCGAGATTCGCATTCTCGCTCTGGATCAGGTTGCGGATATCCAGAAACTCCGCCCGGGTCAGTTTGAACTTGGGTCCCTTGATCCTGATGAGCGGTTCCGTGTCCAGATATTTCCGCAGGGGATTCACGGCGCCGTCAAGAAAGAGCGGGAGCTGAGTATTCAGATGACCGATGATGCGCGTGGCAAACTCCGACATGCTTTCGTTGGAGGTGATGACGTTGAACTTCTCGGCAGAGGGCAGATGGAACGCGTCCAGCAGCCTGCCGAGCGGGCCATGCGGGTGGTTGATGGCATCCTTGGAGGCAATGGCCAGAAGGTCAGGCCAGATCTTGAGGCTCATTTCGATCCTGTTGCTGAGGCCGACCTTGAAGACGTGATAACCCTCTCCGTGGCGCACGCGGGTCTGCGACATGCTGGTGACGAATTCGAGAGGAGGGCGAACAAACATAACGGGGCGCACATCGAAACCCTTTTCGGCTGCCAGAGCCGAAAAGGCGCGCAGGCCCTCTTGCGGGATGTTCGTGATGTCTTCGCCCGACAGGATCAGGTTCTGGTCTGTGTCTAGGGCCCGAAGGATGCCCTGAATGAAATGCTGCTTCAGTCCATCGGCGCTGTATCCACGACGGGTGATTTCCGGGCTGTTCTGCCAGCCATCGGAAAAGCTCACGATCATGGGGAAGGAATGGTTCGAATTGCGCGGGCCATCTGGCCATTTGATGCTGGCATAGACAAAGCCCGCCGCAGCCAGCGGGTCCGGATTGTAGAGAAAGGTTTCCTGTATTGAGGTCGAACCGGTCTTCGGAAGACCGAGGTGCAAAATCAGCGTCTTCATAACCCACCGGAGAATATGGCCAACTTGCCGCCACGCCCAAATCTCGCACATTTCTTGGTCGAAGGCCAGAATTGAGCGCACGGCAGGGTCTTTCTCGGCAAAGGCAGGCCTTGGACAAGTGCGCCGAATGACGCTAACAAGGAATGATAACGAACAGGGCTCGTGAAACGTGACAAGAACTCAAGGCTTCGACCCAAAGCGCACGTTGACCCTTCGCGATGTCTCCGAAGCGTCGGGCGTCAGCGAAATGACCGTCAGCCGGGTTCTGCGCAACCGTGGCGATGTATCTGGCCCGACGCGCGAGAGGGTGCTCGAGGCGGCGCGCAATCTGGGATATGTGCCCAACAAGATCGCCGGAGCGCTGGCCAGCCAGCGGGTCAATCTGGTGGGCGTAATCATCCCGTCGCTGTCGAACATGGTCTTTCCCGAAGTGATGACGGGCATCTCGGAAGTGCTGGACAACACCGGGTTGCAGCCGGTGGTGGGTGTTACGAACTATTCGCCGGAACGCGAAGAAACCGTCCTGTACGAGATGCTCAGCTGGCGCCCGTCAGGCATCATCATCGCGGGGCTGGAACACACTGCGGCCTCGAAAGCGATGATGGCACAGGCCGGCATTCCCATGGTCGAGATCATGGACATCGACGGCACGCCGATGGACAGTGCCGTGGGTATTTCGCACCGCCGCGCCGGGCGGCAGATGGCAGAGGCGATTGTCGCCTCGGGCTATCGGCGGATCGCCTTTCTGGGCACGCAGATGGCCGGCGACTTCCGGGCGCGCAAACGGTTGGAAGGTTTCCAAGAGGCGCTGCGCCGGGCCGGGCTGGAGTTGGTGGACCGCGAGTATTACTCTGGCGGATCGGCTCTGCTGAAGGGTCGCGAAATGACGCAAGCCATTTTGGCACGCAACCCGGACGTGGATTTCCTGTATTATTCAAACGACATGATCGGGGCAGGAGGGCTTCTATACTGTCGCGACCAAGGCATCGACGTGCCCGGCAAAGTAGGGCTCGCCGGGTTCAACGGATTGGAATTGCTGGACGGGTTGCCCAAGCGACTGGCCACGATGGACGCCTGCCGGCTTGAGGTCGGCCGTCGTGCCGCGCAGATCATCGCGGGGCGCAATGCCGATCCAAATCTGGGACCCGAGGTGGTAGAGCTTTTTCCGACCTTGCAGCCGGGCGACACGATCAGGCAAAGCTAGCATATCGAATTCGAAATTGGCGGCCCGCCGAAACCGTAGTTGCGGCAGGCCGCCCGCTATTTCTGGATCGACTCGAGGAACAGGGCCAGGGACAAGATCCGCCCGCGCGTCTCCAGCACTCCCCCATAAAGGCCCGACGTCGCGGCCGCCTCGTCCGAGAAAATCTGACCCCAGACCGGCATCACACTGCCGTGACCCCGTTGTCCGGTTCGACCGTCGATAACGTGGATGACATTCAGCATCGGGAACACGCCGTCGTTGTTCTTCGACAGAAGCGTCAGATTGGGCGCCTTGATCGTCGTGACGTTGGCCATGTCGCCGTCACCCAGTCCTTTCGCACCGTGGCAGGCAGAGCAGGATTGGGCGAAGAGCGTGGCCCCCACTTCGGTGTCCTGTGCATAGCCGCCGGAACTGGCTAACAAGCCTCCAGCGACGACAAACAAGAAAGCTGCTGTCAGTTTCATTTCTCGCACCTCCGATTGAGTTTTTTTCCGTCCAGACAGCCTAGCGGGTTCCAGTGCGTTCACATTGACTTGGGTCAAAGGGCAGAGGGCGGATTGCCGCAGACGTCGCGGGTCACTGGCCAACCAGCATTGAATTCTGGGGCAGTCACCGTTCGACGGAGGCGACGGCGCCGTGCCGGCTATGCGGACTGAAGCCGACGGTTGTTGATCCCGTTGATGGTCGCTCGGATGAGCTGACCTTCGGGTTGGTCCGACAGGAACGCCACTTCGGTGAATTGCTCGGTGCGGCCCAGACGCAGCCCCTCAATGAGCACCGTATGCTCACGGCCGATTTGCGCCACGAGGTGGCGCGACAGCGCGGTTTCACCTGCCGCGCGCAGGCGGGCGGCGCGGGATTTGATGTCGGACCCGCGCACCTGCGGCATGCGCGCGGCCGGTGTGCCCTTGCGGGGGGAGAACGGGAAAACATGCAGGAAGGTCAGGTCGCAGTCGGCGACCAGCTTCAGCGAATTTTCGAACATCTCTTCGGTTTCGGTCGGAAAACCCGCGATCAGGTCCGCACCGAACGTCATGTCGGGGCGCAATCGCCGGGCCTCTTCACAGAAGGCAATGGAATCTTCACGGCTATGACGGCGTTTCATGCGCTTGAGGATCATGTTGTCGCCTGCTTGGAGCGACAGATGCAGATGCGGCATCAGGCGGGGTTCAGCGGCAATGGCCTGCATGAGGGCGTCATCGGCCTCGATGCTGTCAATCGAGCTGATCCGAAGGCGTGACAGATCGGGGACAAGGCGCAGAATGCGCATCACCAAATCGCCAAGGCGCGGTGTGGTTGGCAGGTCGGCACCCCACGAGGTCAGGTCAACGCCGGTCAGCACGACCTCGTTGAAACCCTTGTCCACCAGACGCTTGATCTGCTCCACCACCACTCCGGCCGGGACGGATCGCGAATTGCCACGGCCAAAGGGAATGATGCAGAACGTGCAGCGGTGGTCGCACCCGTTCTGGACCTGCACATAGGCGCGGTGGCGACCGAAGCCGTCGATCAAGTGGCCGGCGGTTTCGCGGACCGACATGATGTCATCGACCCGCACCTTTTCGGTCTTGCCGATCAGGTCGCTGCCGGGAAAACCGCGGGCGGCTATGCCTGCCCAAGTCTCGGCCAGCATCTTTTCGTGATTGCCGATAACTCGCGTAACCTCTGCCATTTCTGCGAATGTCTCGGGTTCGGTTTGGGCAGCGCACCCCGTCACGATAATCGGGGAGCCTGGGTTTTCGCGCGCAAGGCGGCGGATTTCCTGCTTGGCCTTGCGGACGGCCTCGGCTGTGACGGCGCAGGTGTTCACGATCACCGCATTTTGCAGGCCCGCTGCCGCCGAAAGCTCTTTCATCGCCTCGGTTTCATAGGCGTTGAGGCGGCAGCCCAGAGTGGCGAACACCGGCGAGTTCATGCGTTCACAGCCAGGAACTCGGGGCTCAGCCAGCCATCGAACACGCGGGCAACGGGACCGGTCATCCAGACGCCATCGTCCCGCCAGTCAACCTCCAGCACACCACCGTCCAGTTGCAGCGTCACGCGCCGCCCCGTCAAACCACGCAGATGGGCCGCCACGCCAGCAGCGCAGGCGCCGGAGCCGCAAGCGAGCGTAATCCCCGCGCCGCGCTCCCAGACCCGCATCCTCAATTGGTCCGGTCCCGTCAGCGATGCAAACTCGACATTGGTCCGGCGAGGATAAAGCGGGTCATGTTCGAAACGCGGTCCGAGGCCAGGCAGATCAACCGCTTCGGCATCGGGAACAAAGAAAATGCAGTGGGGATTTCCCATGCCCACGGCCACCGGATCGCCAGGCAGGGGCAGGTGCAGGGGATCGGCTGGCCCAGCCAAGGGGATCTGATCCCAAGTCAGCTGCGGAGCACCCATGTTGACGGACACAAGACCGTCAGCGCGACGCACCGCAGAAAGCGTGCCGCGCAATGTGGTCAGCGTCACAGCAGTGCGACCGGTCTCGGTCATGATGAAATCGCAGACGCAGCGGGTGGCGTTGCCGCATGCTTCGGCCTCGGTGCCGTCATTGTTCCAGAAGTCGAGCGCGAAATCTGCGACATCGCTGCTGCGAATTTCGGCCAGCTGGTCAAACCCTACACCGCGATTCCTGTCACCCAGCGAGCGGGCCAGGGCAGGCGTCATAACCGCCCCGCTGCCCCGCGAGTCGATGATGACGAAATCATTGCCCGCTCCATGCATCTTCATGAAGCCAAGGCCGGGGCTGGACGTGCGGTTCATGGACCGCCCTATACGCTCGCGTCCAGGAATTTGCCAGTGCCTGCGCGCTTTTGCCCTTGACCCTATTGTCCGTCCACCCTAATCAGCGGCCTGTCGTGGGCCGGTAGCTCAGCTGGTAGAGCAACTGACTTTTAATCAGTAGGTCTCGGGTTCGGATCCCGACCGGCTCACCAACCACACCAAGGGCCTAGGTGGAAACACCTGGGCCCTTTGGTTTTGGCAGCGTGCACATGAGATGCGACGACGATTGCACCTCCGGCAGTCCGACTGATTCTGCGGCCAATCCGACAATCCGGCATTGGTTCCGGGCTTTGGAAGCGGGCTTCAGGTCATTCCGCGTTCAAGCCGTCAAAGTTGGATCCACGCCGTCTTTAGGTCGGTGTATTTGTCGAACGCGTGCAGCGACTTGTCATGCCCATTGCCCGATTGCTTGACCCCGCCCATCGGGACAGTGATGTCCGACCCGCCATAGGTGTTCACATGCACCACCCCGGCGCGGATGCCCCGGATCATGCGGTGCGCGCGAGCAAGGTTGGCGGTCCACAGGCCCGAGGCGAGGCCGAAGTCGGTGGCATTGGCCAGCCGCAGAGCCTCGCCCTCGGTCTCGAAGGGGGTGACGGCGAGGACGGGGCCAAACACCTCTTCGCGGAAGAGGCGATGGGTGTCGGCGACTCCGGTGACGATGGTGGGCTGCAGATAGTAGCCGCCGGTCTCGGTCAGCGCCTGTTCGCCGCCGGTGACGATCTGGCCTCCGTCAGCCACGGCACTTGCGACGAAGCCGAGGTTGCGGGCGAGTTGCTGGGCGGAGTTGACGGCACCAATCTGGGTGGTCAGGTCAAGGGGATTGCCGAGCTTCATGGCTGCCGTCGCCGCGGCCAGAAGGTCCACGAAGCGGTCATGCACCGACGCCTCGACCAAAAGCCGCGACCCGGCCACACACACCTGACCAGCGTTGCGAAAGATGCCGGCTGCGGCGGTTTTGGCGGCGAGGGCGAGGTCCGGCGCATCGGCAAAGACGACGTTGGGGCTTTTGCCGCCCAGTTCCAGATAGACCCGCTTGAGGTTGGAGCGGGCCGAATACTCCATCAGCCTCCGCCCCGTGGCCCCCGAGCCGGTGAATACCAGCGCGTCCACGTCCATCGAGAGCGCGAGGGCAGCGCCCGTCACCGCTCCCGCCCCCGTCACGACATTCAGCACTCCCGCGGGCAGGCCGGCCTCGAGTGCCAACTCGCCCAAGCGCAGAAGGGTCAGCGAGGCGGTTTCGGCCGGTTTCAGCACCACCGAATTGCCAGCGGCCAACGCCGGGGCCAGTTTCCAAGCGCCAATCATCAGCGGGAAGTTCCATGGCACAATCGCCGCAACGACCCCCACCGGTTCGCGGTGGATCAGAGCCAGAACATTCTCGGCGGTTGGGGCAATTTCACCGTAGAGCTTGTCCAGCGCCTCGGCATACCAGCGAAAGGTCTGGGCGGCGGACAGGGGCTCGGCACGCAGCGCCATGCCGATTTCGGTGCCATTGTCGCGCACACCCAGCACGGCGAGTTCGTTGGCATGAGCTTCGATCAGCGCGGCGAGCCGCAGGAGCACCGCCTTGCGTGCGCTGGGCGACTGGCGCGTCCAGCGGCCATCGTCAAAGGCGCGGCGGGCGGCGGCAGTGGCGCGGGCGACATCGGCTTCGGTGGCCGAGGCAATGGTGGTCAGGTGCTGGCCATTGATGGGCGACAGCACCTCCAGCGGCGCGGCCCCGCCTTCGGCCCAGACCCCGTCGATCAACAGGCGCCCGGCGGGCACGGGAGCGGCGGCGAGGGTGTCGATATCGGCTTGGGTCAGGGACATGTTACCTCAGGCTGTTGCACCCAAAAGGCACATGGCGTTGCCTTTCGGGTTCAGGAGGCGAACTTCATCCCTGAAGACGGCCTTGTCAAAGGCGTCCAGCCACTTTTCGAACTGTTCGGAGAGAAAAGTCGGACACCAGTGCAAAAAGCCGGCGACGCGGTCAGCGGCTTTCCTTTGGTCAAGTACGGATACCTGCCCAAATGTCGGTCTCGTATTTGCACGGCCTGATTCCGGGTCCTTCAGGAAATCACACTGTCCTTCGAATTGATCTTCCCGCCACAGGCTGTCAGATACCGGCTGGACGTGTTGGATCGATCAGGTCAAAGG
>JANMCI010000531.1:0-17968 GCA_031361245.1 Rhodobacterales bacterium | reverse complement strand
CCGGCGTCGCCCTCAGCCATCCCCCTGTCGCCACTGAACGCGCCTGTCCACAGGCGCCCCGCCACAAAGGGCCGGTCCCGGAGGTCTTGATGTTCAGCCCAGCCACCCTGCGCCTGTCGCGCGCGCCTCTGGCGGTCTTTGCCGCGATGGGGGTGCTGTGGGGCACCTTTGCGGCGGATCTGCCCGACATCAAGACCATGCTGGAGATCAGCGAAACCCGGCTGGGCATGATGCTGTTCATGACCCCGATCGCCGCCATGGCCGCCATGCTTGCCGCCCCCGCCATTGGCCAGCGCCTTGGCCGCGCGGCGCTGCCCGTGACCGCGCTTGCCATGGCCACAGCTTTCGCGCTGCCCGGACAGATGTCGCACTGGACCCTGTTTGCCGTCGCCATGCTGGGCTGCGGGGCGGGCACCGGGGCTGCGGATGTCCTGATGAACGCCCGCGTCTCGGCGCTTGAGGGCCGGCACGGCACGCCCTTGATGAACCTCTGCCACGCCGGCTACTCCTTTGGCTATGCCGCAGGCGCCATCGGCACCGGAGCCCTGCGCAGTCAGGGCCTGCCGCCGTCTGTCGTCATGCCCCTCATGTCCCTGTTCGCCGCCACCCTGATCCTTTTGTCCTTCGAGCCAGACGGCCAGGTCGAGGGCCTGACCCGCCCCAAAGGCGAGACGGCCAGCGGCCTCGGCCTTGTCCCCGTCATCGGCGGCGGCATCATCCTGATCGCGTTCCTGACCGAGAATGCCGCCGAAAGCTGGTCGGCGCTCCATATCGAACAGACCCTGCACGGCAGCCCGGCCCTCGGGGCCGCGGGTCCTGCCGTGCTGGCCCTGACCATGGGGGTGGCGCGCACCTTCGGACAGGGCATCGCCCAACGCATCGACGCCATCAAACTGCTTTTGGGCGGCGCCTTGGTCGCAGCCAGCGGGGCGCTCATCGTGGCCTCGGCAGGGACCGCGGCCGTCGCTTATGCCGGGTTCATCATCATGGGAA
Organism: Rhodobacterales bacterium; assembly: GCA_031361245.1. Taxonomy (GTDB): domain Bacteria; phylum Pseudomonadota; class Alphaproteobacteria; order Rhodobacterales; family Rhodobacteraceae; genus Stagnihabitans. The sequence continues at coordinate 16,975 of JANMCI010000531.1, read as the reverse complement.
CCGGCTCCTCCGTGATCGGACCCACCGCCTTTACGCTGGTGGGGGCGCTCAGCGACCCTGCACAGCGCGCCCGCGCCATCGCAAGGGCGACCTTGCTGGGCTATTTCGGCTATTTCATAGGCCCGCCTGCCGTGGGCTTTGTGGCTGGCAGCTTCGGCATGCCCGCCGCCTTTGTCTTTACCGCCGCCATGTTGATGACGATCTGGGCGCTGGCCCCGATGATGTCGCGCCACCGTTGACAAGCGGCCTCTGGCCGCGCCGGCAACTCAGGCACAGGCGGCCTCTTGGCCGCTCCGCTGGATCACACCGCTCACACCCACTCGCCCTCAAAGTCCTTGGGCACCAGTACGTGAGAGCGGTTGATGTCGGTGGCCTTCTGCACGCCCGTCAGCGCCATGGTGATGTCCAGTTCCTTTTGGATGATCTCCAGCGCCTTCGTGACCCCGGCCTGACCCAGCGCCCCCAACCCATAGACAAAGGACCGCCCGATATAGGTGCTTTTCGCCCCCAGCGCCAAAGCCTTGAACACGTCCTGACCCGACCTGATGCCGCTGTCCAGATGCACCTCGACCTTGTCGCCGACGGCCCGCATGATCGGTGGCAGCATCCTGATCGACGACAGCGCCCCGTCCAGTTGCCGCCCGCCATGGTTCGACACGATGATCGCATCCGCCCCGAAATCGGCAGCAATCCTGGCGTCCTCGGGGTCGTTGATCCCCTTAAGGATCAGCTTGCCGCCCCATTGGTCGCGGATGCGGGCAATCTTGGCCCAGTCCAGCATCGGGTCGAACTGGCTGTTGGTCCACGACATCAGCGACGACAGATCGTCCACCCCCTTGGCGTGCCCCGCGATGTTGCGGAAGGTCCGTCGCTTGGTCCCCAACATGCGCAGCGACCAGCCCGGCTTGGTCATCATGTCCAGAATGTTGGGCAGGGTCAGCCGGGGCGGGGCGCTCAGCCCGTTCTTCAGATCCTTGTGCCGCTGCCCCAGGATCTGCAAATCCAGCGTCAGCACGATGGCCGAGCATTTGGCCTTGCGCGCCCGTTCAATCGCGCTGTCCACGAAATCCTCGTCCTTCATCACGTAAAGCTGGAACCAGAACGGCGCCGTGGTGTGTTCGGCGATATCCTCGATCGAACAGATCGACATCGTGGACAGGGTAAAGGGCACGCCGAACGCCTCGGCCGCCCGCGCCGCCTTGATCTCGCCATCGGCGCATTGCATCCCCGCCATGCCGACCGGGGCCAGCGCCACCGGCATCGCCACCTTTTGCCCGATCATCGTGGTCTCGGTCGTCCGCCCGGTCATGTCCACCGCAACCCGCTGGCGCAGCCGGACCTTGTGGAAATCCGAGGTGTTTTCGCGGAACGTCTGCTCGGTGTATGACCCGCTTTCGGCATAGTCATAGAACATCTTCGGCACCCGCCGCTCATAGATGCGCTTCAGATCCTCGATGCAGGTGATGACGGCGGGCATGGGTCTCTCCAAATTGGTCAGGCCAGTTTACCAAGCGACCCTGCCGCTTGCAATGCCGGTCAGTGCGACCCGGCCACCCGGGCGAAACGGCGGTCCGGCACCACCCACAAGACGGCGACAATCGCGATCAGCACCAGCGACACCGCCGGGACCATCAGCGCCAAAGGCAGCGCAATCACATAGCACAGGGTCGAGATCTGTTCCTTGCGCCCCTGTCCCAGCGCCTTGGCGAAATCGGACTCGCGGCCGTGCTGGCCAACCAGCGCAAAGACCAGCAGCGAATAGGACACCGCGCACATGAAAAGATCGACCGCGTAAAGGAACACCGGCACGCTGGCAAAGTGGTTTTCGCCCATGTAGCCCGAGGTAAAGGGCATCAGCGACAACCAGAACAACAGATGCAGGTTGGCCCACAGCACCCAGCCGCCGACATGCTTGACCGCCTGAAACATGTGGTGATGGTTGTTCCAGTAAATGCCGACATTCACGAACGACAGGATATAAGACAGGAACACCGGCCACAGCGGCGTCAGCGCCGCCCAATCCTCGCCATGCGGCACCTTCAGTTCCAGCACCATGATGGTGATGATGATGGCGATGACGCCATCCGAAAACGCCTCGATCCGTCCCTTGGTCATGTTTGTCCCCATGTTCGCCTGGGGCAGAGTGGCATTGCCGCCGCAGCCTTTCAAGCCTTGGCTGGCGCCGATGTCGCGCAGGAACCGACCCGGCCCGGACTGCCGGCCCGTTCCGCCCGCTGGGCCAACCGGAGGCCGCAGGATGAACGCCCTTGAGCAGGACCTTCAGGCGGTTTGGGATCGCTATGTCGCCGCCTGCAAGGCCGGGGACGCTGCCGGCTGTGCCGCCTGAGAATCTTGCGTATTGCGTTTGACCGGATGAACCCGACCAAACGCAGCACGCTCTGGCTGTAAGGCGGTTTTGCGGGCTGGCAGATGGTTAATATCTGCCTACCAGAAAAACGCAAGTATATGATATTGTGGGGTATTGCAAAGTGTCCACACGTGGACACTCTCAAATCAGGCCCGGTGCGCCCCGTCGGCCAGCCCTTTGACAAAGGCCAGAACTTCCGCCACCGGCCGCTTTTCCCCGATCAGCTTCACAATCGCCGACCCCACGACACAGCCATCCGCCACAGCCGCAATCCCCTGCGCCGCATCGGCCGAGTTGATCCCGAAACCGACAATGACCGGCAGGGCCGTCGACGCCTTGATCCGCGCCACTTCGGGCGCCACATCGCTGGCCAATGCCGCCGCCGCCCCGGTGATGCCGGTGATCGACACGTAATAGACAAAGCCCGAGGTGTTGGTCAGCACCTTGGGCAACCGCTTGGCGTCGGTGGTGGGGGTGGCGAGCCGGATGAAGTTGAGGCCCGCCGCCTGTGCCGGCAGGCACAGCTCGGCGTCCTCTTCGGGCGGCAGATCGACAATGATCAACCCGTCGATGCCCGCTTGCTTGGCCTGCACCAGAAACAGATCAACCCCGCGCGAATAGATCGGGTTGTAATATCCCATCAGAACGATCGGCGTGGTCGCATCGCCCGCCCGGAAATCGCGGACCATCTGCAGTGTCCTGTCCAGCGTCATGCCGCCGTCCAGCGCCCGCTGTCCCGCCAGTTGGATGGTCGGCCCGTCCGCCATCGGGTCGGTGAAGGGCAGGCCCAGTTCGATGATGTCCACCCCCGCGCCCGGCAGACCCTTCATCACGGCGAGCGAGGTCGCCACATCCGGGTCCCCCGCCATGATGTAGGCCACGAAGGCTTTCTTCCCCGCTTTGGAGAGCCGCTGAAAGCAATCGTCGATTCTGGTCATGTTCCGGCCCATCCTTGGCAAAGCTTGCGCGGGTTTGCACGGACGGGGGCGGAAAATCAAGGTGCCATGCTCATGCCGGATCGTGGCACACCGCCTCGATATTGTTGCCATCAGGGTCCAGCACAAAGGCACCATAGTAATTGGGGTGATACTGCGGCCTCAGCCCCGGCGCCCCGTTGTCGCGCCCGCCCGCCGCCATCGCGGCCTTGTAAAAGGCGTCCACCTCGGCCCGGTTGCGCGCGGAGAAGGCGACGTGGCGGCCCGGGCCGGCAGCACCCTCATGCAGCCAGAACACCGGACGCTCGCGGCCATACCCGACAACAACCGTCCCGCCCGTAAACTCCTTTGGCACAACCATGCAGGCCCCGCCGCCAAGGGCGGCAAAGGCCGCATCATAAAACCCCTGCGCGGCCTTGATCTGCTCGCTCGCGATTCCCGTGTGATCGATCATGGCAATCACCTCACGCTGCTTCAGGCGCGACAGAGATCATCCAGCGCGTCCCCCAGCGGTCGGTCAGCATGCCAAAGGCGGCGGACCAGAAGCTGGGCGCAAGCGGCATTTCCACCGATCCCCCTTGTGAGAGGGCGTCAAAGATGTCGGTGGCACGCGCGACGGTCGGGGCGGCGTGAAAGATCGACGAGCCACCCATTCCGCCTTTGCCCATGCCGGGCGGGATGTCGCAACCCATGAGCGGCGCCCCCGGCCCCGCGCTGAACTGGGAATGCATGACCAGCCCTTCGGTACCCGGTGGCCGCTGGTCCGCTGGCAAGTCAGTGAAGTCCATGATCTGCAGATCAGCCGCATCAAAGATCCGGGCATAGTCGGACATTGCGGCGCGACCCTGACCCGCGAATCCGATGTAAGGAGAGAAACTCATGGCAACCTTCCTTTTGTTTGAATGACAGAGGCTTTTTTGGCCGTTATGCTAAGCCTGATTGCTAACTCTGGCTAGCCATTCAGGTGACATTTGGCGACGATCCGCTTCACATCTCATCTGGTCCGCCACCGCCCCGCGCCCAAGATCGAGGCGCCGGGGGCGACGGTGGCCGAGGTGCTGGCCGCGGGGATGGCGGGGGATGAGCTGCTCAAATCCTATGTGCTCGATGAACAGGGTCGCCTGCGCAAGCATGTCGCGATCTATCTGGACGGCGGCGCGATCAAGGACCGTCTGCGGCTCAGCGATCCGGTCGGGGCGCAGTCCGAGATTTATGTTTTGCAGGCTCTTTCAGGGGGGTAAACCATGACCACACTTTGGGTTGGCAGCCGCAAGGGGCTGTTTCGCTATGACGAAACGGCGGCGGGTTGGGCCCCGGCGGGGCCGCCGGCCTTTCTGGCGGGGCCGGTTTCCGCCTTTCTGGACGATCCGCGGGACGGGGCGCTCTATGTCTCGCTTTATCATGGTCATTTCGGCTGCAAGCTGCACCGGTCCGATGATCGCGGCAAGACCTGGGTCGAACTGCCTGCACCGGCCTATCCCAAATCGGATGCGCCCGATGCCCCGGCGCTGGAATTCATCTGGTGCTTTGCCGCCGGGGGGCGGGATCAGCCGGGGGTGATCTGGGCCGGGACCCTGCCGGGCGGGCTGTTCAAGTCGACCGACAGGGGCCAGAGCTGGGCGCTGAACGAGGCGCTGTGGACCGTACCGGGGCGGGAAAAGTGGTTCGGCGCTGGCTATGACCATCCCGGTGTGCATTCGGTCTGCGTCGATCCGCGCGACAGCCAGCATCTGGTGATTGCGGTGTCGATCGGTGGGGTCTGGATCACCCATGATGGCGGGGCAAGCTGGAAGATCGGCGGCTATGGGCTGCGCAATGAATATATGCCGCCCGATCAGGCCCAGACCCCGGAACTGCAGGACGCCCATCTGATCGCGGCCTGCACCGCCGACCCGGATCGCATCTGGTGCCAGCACCACAACGGTATCTTTGTCAGCGATGACGGAGGGGTGAACTGGCGCGAAAGCCTGGATGTGAAACCCTCGAACTTTGGTTTCGCCGTGGCGCCGCATCCGACCGACCGGAACCGCGCGTGGTTTGCGCCGGCCCGCAAGGACGAATACCGGGTGCCGGTGGATGCGCGGCTGGTGGTGACCGAAACGCGCGACGGTGGCCTGACCTATCGCAGCCTGTCGCAGGGACTGCCGCAGGGCGACGCCTATGATCTGATCTATCGTCACGCGCTGGTCATCGACACGACAGGCAGCCGGCTGGCCATGGGTTCGACCACGGGCGGCCTGTGGGTCAGCCCTGATCAGGGGGCGAAGTGGCAGCTTTTGAGCGCTCATCTGCCGCCGATTTCCTGCCTGGCCTTCGCGCCCTGACGCACCCTGCGAGGGGGCCGGCCCCCTCACCCCCGGAGTATTTGAAAAGGTGCAAATGGGTCTGCATCTGCCGGCACAAGGGCGATCCGGGCTTTCGCAATGGCTCAAGGCACCCGGTCCGGGACTGGTCCGGACGGGTGCTGCGATGGATCGGGCTCTGGCGGCGGCTTGACCCGGCCCCGCCTTGCCCCTATGCCGCGCAGGCGCTTCAGGAGGGCATCATGGGTTTCAAGATGGGCATCGTCGGCATGCCAAATGTCGGCAAGTCGACGCTTTTCAATGCGCTCACTCGCACCGCCGCCGCGCAGGCCGCGAATTTCCCGTTTTGCACCATCGAGCCGAATGTCGGTGAGGTTGCGGTGCCCGATGTCCGGCTGGACAAGCTGGCGGCGATTGCCGGCAGCAAACAGATCATCCCGACGCGGATCACCTTTGTCGATATTGCGGGCCTCGTCCGCGGAGCCAGCAAGGGTGAGGGCTTGGGCAACCAGTTTCTGGCCAACATCCGTGAATGCGACGCCATTGCCCATGTGCTGCGGTGCTTTGAAGACGGCGACATCACCCATGTCGAGGGCCGCATCGACCCGATCGCCGACGCCGAAACAATTGAGACCGAACTGATGCTGGCTGACATGGAAAGCATCGAGCGGCGGCTTGCGGGTCTGGCGCGGAAGATAAAGGGCGGCGACAAGGACCTTCTGGACCAGGACCGGCTGTTGCGCGCAGCCCTGGCGGCACTGAATGAGGGCAAGCCTGCCCGTACCGTCAAGGTGGCGGATGACGACCAGCGGCAATGGCAGCTTTTGCAGCTTTTGACCAGCAAGCCCGTTCTTTATGTCTGCAATGTCGAGGAGGCCGCTGCCGCCAGTGGCAACAGCCAATCGGCACGCGTGGCCGTGATGGCCAGGGCGCAGGGCGCGGCCTCGGTCGTCATCTCGGCCCGGATCGAGGAGGAGATCAGTCAGCTGGACGCCGAAGAGGCCGCGATGTTTCTGGAAGAAATGGGCCTGCACGAAGCAGGTTTGGACCGGCTGATCAAGGCGGGCTACGCGCTTTTGGGGCTGCAAACCTATTTCACGGTTGGCCCCAAAGAGGCCCGCGCCTGGACCATCACCAAGGGCACGCTGGCCCCGCAGGCGGCAGGTGTGATCCACGGCGATTTCGAAAAGGGCTTCATCCGGTCCGAAACGGTGGCCTATGACGACTATATCGCGGGCAATGGCGAGGCCGGTGCCAAGGAGGCGGGCAAGTTCCGGGTCGAGGGCAAGACCTATGAGGTCAAGGACGGCGACGTGCTGCACTTCCTGTTCAACGCCTGAAACCGGTCCGGGTCGTGGAAGGGTCTTGAGTCGGTTTCAGGCACAGACTGCGCTACGGCTTGCCGTTTTCCGACGGACCAGCGGGCGCGGTCACAGGGTCTTCCACGACCGCCAGACTATTGTCGCCAGCAGGACGACTTCGATGGCGCTGCCGATCAGGTAATAAGCCCACGTCTCTCCGATACAACTGCCAATGATCGAGACCGCGTAAATCACGGCGAGGATGATGTTGAGCAGGCGGTTGAACCCGGGCGGCAAGACGAGTGCCAGGAAGATCATCAGGCTGGGAAGGACGATATACAGTGTGGTCAGGGCCAGAAATGTCTGATTGACGGCAAATATCGCCACCTTGCCTGCCAGTGCGGCCTGAAGGATATCTGCGCGAAAAAACCCGAAGATATCGACATAGGCGAAAACGAAAAGCATGACAGTCCACAGACTGGCAATGACGATGCGCGGGTTGACGGGATGATCATCTGGCATGGTCAGACTCCTTTCATGGCGACGGGCGGATGCCGGATGCGCACAAAGGACAGCAGGAGCCCGGCATTGCCGAGATTGGGCGCTGGGGTCAGCTTGTCAATCGTCCCGGCCGCAGGTGGCCGGATGATGCCGCGCGACCGGGTGCGGCAGGGGCACAGGCACTGAATGCCGGGGCCTTGCGTCGGACCTGCGGCCTGTTCAGCGCCCGGCTTTTTCAGCGATGCCCGACAGGCCCTCGCGCCGCGCCAATTCCGCCAGAACATCCTCCAGCGTGACATCGCGGGCGGCGAGCATGACCAGCAGGTGATAGAGCACATCCGCCGCCTCGGCGGCCAGTTTTTCGCGGTCGCCTTTCACCGCTTCGATGATGGCCTCGATGGCCTCTTCGCCGAATTTCTCGGCGCATTTCTCGGGGCCGCGGGCCAGCAGTCTGGCGGTCCAGGAGCTGTCGGGATCAGCGCCCTTGCGGGCGGCGATGGTGGCGGCGAGGCGGGCCAAAGGGGTGTCGGACGCGGTCATGAAAGCCTTACGGGGATGCCGGCGGCGGCCAAATGGGCTTTGGCCTGCGCGATGGTGAAGGTGCCGAAGTGAAAGATCGAGGCGGCGAGGACGGCGGAGGCGTGGCCCACGGTAATGCCCTCGACCAGATGGTCCAGTGTGCCGACGCCACCGCTTGCGATGACCGGGACCGACACCGCGTCAGACACGGCGCGCGTCAGGGCCAGGTTGAAACCGGATTTGGTGCCGTCGCGGTCCATCGAGGTCAGCAGGATCTCTCCCGCCCCCTTGGCCGCGACGGTGCGGGCGAAGTCGACCGCGTCGATGCCGGTGGAGCGGCGGCCGCCATGGGTGAAAATCTCCCACTTGCCGGGCGAGACGGTCTTGGCGTCGATGGCGACGACGATGCATTGCGAGCCGAACCGGTCGGCGGCCTCGGCCACCACATCCGGGTTGGCGACGGCGGCGGAGTTGAAGCTGACCTTGTCGGCGCCGGCCAGCAACAGGGCGCGGACATCTTCAGGGGTGCGCACGCCACCGCCCACGGTCAGCGGCATGAAGCATTGCTCGGCTGTCCGCGTGACCAGATCGAACATGGTGCCGCGGTTTTCTTGCGTAGCCATGATGTCAAGAAAGCACAGCTCATCCGCACCCGCCAGATCGTAGGCCCGGGCGGCGGCGACGGGGTCGCCGGCATCCACCAGATCGACAAAGTTGACGCCTTTGACCACCCGGCCATTCGCAACGTCAAGGCAGGGGATGAGGCGGATTTTCAGCATGGGGCGGGTATAGCGGTTGGGGGACAGGGTGAAAAGGGGGGCAAAAAGCGGTTGACGCAGGTCAAACTGATGGCAAAGCTGGTCCGACCGGGCTTGGAAGTGATGGTCAATCCGCCGCGCGCGTCTCTTGCGGCGTCAAGGCGGTGCCTTGGGGATGGGTTGCGAGTTTGACCGGCTATGGGCCGGATTGAGGGACTTCGCATGGAAACTGCGCGCTATCTGCTGTTGTCACTGGTTCTGGGGGGCCTGAGCGTCTGGGTGTCCGAGAACCTGTTCTGGATGATGCCGCCCCCCGGATTGACGCTTGCCGACCTGGCCCTGACCGTCCTCGCCTATTCCATCGCGGCGGCCGTGGCGCTTTCGGCCGTGATCTGGACCGGTGTTGGCGGCCTCACCGCAGCATTTCTGGGCGGGGCGATCATGGGCTACATGTCCGAAGGCGTGATCGTCGGCACGATTTATGAGGGGGTGCCGCTGCAGATGGTCTGGACGCCGCTGTCATGGCACGCGCTGGTCACGGGGGCGCTGGTGCTGGGGGTCGGAAGGGCGCAGTTGCCCGCCGGACGGATGGTGTTGATCTGGGCGGGCTTGGGATTTGCCGGCGCCTATTGGGCGCAGTTCTGGACCAGCGAGCGGGCGGGACAGCCGGAGCCGTGGCTTTTCGCGCTCTATCTGCTTGGCTTCGGTCTGGTCGTGCCTCTGGCCCATGTCGTCATGGACCGGCTCAGGGCTTTGCCGCGGCCCAAGCCTTGGGTGCTGTGGGTGGCACCGGCGATTGCGCTCGCGGTCTGGCTTTTGCAGACCATCACGACGATGAACCCCTTGCGGCTGATGTTGCCAGCCGTGCTGGTGCTTATCTTGTGGATCATGCGGCGGTTGGGGCAAAAGGGTGCCACGGTGGCGCTGGGAGGCGGGCCGATGGCGCGCCACGGGCTGTTTCTGATCACACCCGTGATCATCGTCATTCTGGCCCCGTTGGGATGGGCACAAGGCTGGGGGACGCTGCAGGCCAATTGGGTCGTGGCCGGGATCGCCAGTCTTGCCGCGCTGATCTGGCTGGGGCGGCTGATCTGGCGCTCAGCCGCCAAGCGCACGCAGGGCAGCGCCTAGGTCAATCGCTCCGTCATAAAGCGCGCGCCCCGAGATGGCTCCGGCGATGACCCCGCTGTCGCGCAATGCCAGCAGGTCCGCCATGGACGACACGCCGCCGCTGGCGATCACCGGAATGGTCACGGCGCGGGCCAGCGCTTCGGTCGCCTCGATATTTGGGCCCTGCATGGCACCGTCGCGGTCGATGTCGGTGTAGATCAGCGCGGCGACCCCGGCGTCCTCGAAGCTGCGGGCAAGGTCGGTGGCGTGGATCGTGGTCTCGGTCGCCCAGCCCTTGGTGGCGACCATGCCTTTGCGGGCGTCGATCCCGACGGCGACCTGACCGGGGAAGGCGCGTGCCGCTTGACGGACGAGATCGGGGTTCTCGACCGCGACAGTGCCCAGAATGACCCGGGCCAGGCCCTTGGTCAGCCACATCTCGATCGTCGCCATGTCGCGGATGCCGCCGCCAAGCTGGGCCGGGATGGTGACGTGCTTCAGGATCGCCTCAACCGCGGCAGCGTTGACGGGCGCCCCGGCGAAAGCCCCGTTCAGATCGACCAGATGCAACCACGCACAGCCTGCCGCCTGAAACTTGGCGGCCTGCGCCGCGGGATCGTCGCCAAAGACGGTGGCTTGCGCCATCTCGCCACGCAGCAGGCGGACGCACTGGCCGTCCTTGAGGTCGATGGCGGGATAAAGGATCATTGCGCTCTCCGGTTGCCGCCTCTTACGCAGGGTCACGAGCGTTGCCAAGGGGTTGCACCCAACGTCACGCTTGCGTGATGCGGACCCAGGCCTTTTTATCCCGTCATCTTTCAGGGAGAGAGCAAGATGAAAGCAATTCTGGGGTCCGTGGCGATGGTTCTTTGGGCGGGTGCCGCACTGGCGGCAGATCCGGTCGAGGGGATCTGGAAAACCAAGCCCGATGACAACGGCAATTTCGGTTACGTCCAGATCAAGCCTTGCGGCGCCGCCCTGTGCGGCACGCTGATCCAGTCGTTTGACGGGACCGGGGCCAAGATGGACAGCGAAAACATCGGCGAAAAGATCGTCTGGGACATGATGGCCGCAGGTGGCGGCTCTTATGTGGACGGCCAGGTCTGGGCGCCGGATCGTGACAAGACCTATAACTCGAAAATGCAGCTGACCGGAAACACCCTTGCCGTTTCGGGTTGCGTGCTGGGCGGGCTGATCTGCCGGGCGTCGGACTGGACCCGGATCGAGTAGCAGGCTGCCGGATCGCAGGCAGCCGCGCGCCGGGCGGACACAGCGGCCCGCCCGGCATCGAACGGCAATCGGGCCCAGCCAGAGGCTATCGGTGCAGGGGATATTCTGTGGATGAGGCTGCGCCGGCGACAGGCTTCTGTCGCCAGTCCTTAATGGACAGTAAATTTCCGGAAATCAACCTGTTGAAATATAACGATTTTCAAAAACGTCCAGACCTGGACACCCGCATCAGGGCTTCCAGGTCAGGAAGTTCGCGATCAGCCGCAACCCGGCGGTCTGGCTTTTTTCGGGGTGAAACTGGGTGCCGACCATGGTGTCGCGTCCGATGATCGCCGTGACCTCGCCCGCGTAATCGACATGGGCCAGCCTTTGGCCGGGGTCGGCAACCTTGAAGTGATAGGAGTGCACGAAATAGGCGTGATCGCCGGTCTTGATCCCCTCCAGCACCGGGTGGGGGCGGTCGATGACGAGGTCATTCCACCCCATGTGTGGCACCTTGAGGCGAGGGTCGGCCGGAGTTATCCGCACGACCTCGCCGGGGATCCAGTCAAAACCTGCCGTGTCCTGATGCTCACGCCCCCAGGTGGCCATCATCTGCATGCCGACACAGATGCCGAGGAAAGGGCAGGCGCGGCGGGTGACGGCATCTTCGATCGCCTCGAAAAGCCCGCCACGGCTGCCCAGTGCGGCGCGGCAGGCGGGAAAGGCTCCGTCACCGGGCAACACGATACGGTCGGCCCGCGCGACATCCTCGGGGCGCGAGGACACCAATACGGCGCCCGCCCCGGTTTCCTGCGCCATGCGCTGAAAAGCCTTTTCGGCGGAGTGCAGGTTGCCGCTGTCATAATCGACGAGGACGGTGAGCATATCGGGCCTTTGCGCGGGGAGGAGGTCGGCGCCTCCGGCGGGAGTATTTGGCAAGGTGCAATCGGTCAGAGCGCGCCTTTGGTGGAGGGGATTTCGCCCGCGGCGCGGGGGTCAGGCTCGATGGCCATGCGCAGCGATTTTGCCAGCGCCTTGAAGGCCGCTTCGGCAATGTGGTGAGAGTTCAGGCCGTGGCGCAGGTCGATGTGCAGCGTGATGCCGCCGTGAGTGGCGACGGCCTGAAAGAATTCGCGCACCAGTTCGGTGTCAAAGGTGCCGATCTTGGCCGTCGGGAAAGGCAGGTTGCAGACAAGATAGGGGCGCGCCGACAAATCGAGCGCGCAGGCGACCTGCGCGTCGTCCATGGCAAGGGTGAAATGGCCGTAGCGGCGGATGCCGCGCTTGTCGCCAAGGGCACGCGACAGGGCCTGGCCGAAGGCGATGCCGGTGTCTTCAACGGTGTGGTGGTCGTCGATGTGCAGATCACCCTTGGCGACCACGGCGAGGTCGATCAGAGCATGCCTGGCCAGTTGGTCAAGCATGTGGTCAAAGAAGCCGATCCCGGTTTGCGCCTTGGACTGGCCGGTGCCGTCCAGACCAACACTGACCGAGATCTCGGTTTCCGAGGTTTTGCGGGTGACGGTGGCGGTGCGCATGGGCGAACTCCTGTGTTGCGGCCTTATAGGGGGGAAGGCCGGAACTGGCAATTGGAGGCGACGCCGGGGAGACTGGAGGTGGTGCGATGGCCGTTCCCGACGTTTGGCCGGATCGGGTGGCAGGTATCGGTCTTTTGACTCTGGCCCCGCGGATTTCGATGAAATCCGGGCGAAGACGCCGGAGGAGGAGCGGCTGTATCCCCTCGAAGCGCGGCTTCCGTCGGTAGTCTTGCGGGTCCGGGGTGAAAGGGCGGTACATTGTGGCCAAAGGCGGGGCGCCGGGCGGTGAAATCAGGGTCGTCGGCCACCATGGCGGGCGGAAATCTGCGATTTTGCTTCTGTTCCGGCCCGCGAAGGGGCGCAGGTCCGGTGAAGAACACCCGCGGGAGTGCTGCCGGGCGGCACTGCGCCCTTTGCGGGGGGCAGCGCGGTCGCAACCTGGATAAAAGGACGGGGGGGGCGACGTAAGAGAGCGCGGTATTTCTTGCCAGATGCTTGTGGACGCGGTGCACGCGGTAGAGGCGGGGGGAATTTTTCTTGCTGCGCGGGCATCGGCGGCCAGGGCGCCCGGCGTTTGACCCGCAGCACCTGGAGGCGTGGCCGAAGGGTTGGATGGCAAAAGGCCGCCCCTTGCGGCGCGGCCTTTTTGACTGGAGCGGGCGAAGGGATTCGAACCCTCGACCCTAACCTTGGCAAGGTTATGCTCTACCCCTGAGCTACGCCCGCACTCCGTTGCGGGGTATTAGCGCGTGTTGGCGCGGGGGGCAAGCAGGATTAAAAACAAAAGACTTCCCGAGGGAAGCCTTTGTGCGTTGGTCCGATTGGAGCGGGCGAAGGGATTCGAACCCTCGACCCTAACCTTGGCAAGGTTATGCTCTACCCCTGAGCTACGCCCGCCCCGTTTGGACTGGCGCGGATTTAGGGGCTCAGAGAGCAGGGTGCAAGGGGGAAATTTTCAGAGCGTGCAATAGCGTGCAATGTTGTTGGATGAATGTTACCGGGGCAGGTCACTGACCTGCCCCGCGTGGAGATTTTTCGGCTACTTCGGCATCTGATTACATCGCGAGGTGAAAGCCATCGACGTTGTCGCCGTTGACATCACCCGCCGACTTGTCATCGACAAAGGTATACAGCGGGCGGCCAAACAGGGCCCACATCTTGCTGCCGTCATCGCGGACGACGATGGTCAAGTCGCCCGATGCTTTGGCATCAGCGCTGGCGGCAAGCGGCGGCCATTCGACGGCGCATTCGTCATTGCACATTGATTTGCCATCACCATCTTTTTCGTAGGTGTAAAGGGTCATGCCGTTGGCATCGACCCAGGCAGTTCCTTTCACCGTGGTGCCCAACATCAGCGCACCCATGGCAGCGGAGGTATCGGCGTTGGCGCCGGCGGCAGCCGTGACCACCAGGTTGTTGGCGATGCTGAAGCCGTTCTTGATATCACCCATGACGTCGCCGGCTGCCTTGTCGGCGGCCGATGTATAGACCGGGTGGCCCTTGAAAGCCCACATCCTCGTCCCGTCCTCTCGCGTGGTGATGGTCCAGTCGCCCGAAGCCTGCGCATCGGCTGCGACCTCCAGCGGCAACCAGCTCGCAGCGCAATCCCCAGTGCACATGGATTTGCCGTCGATATCGGCAGACGACGTGTAGAGGGTCATGCCGTTGTTATCGACCAGCGAGGCCCCAAGCGAAGTGGTGCCGGAGACCCCGGGAAGCGTTCCTTCCGCAAAGGCGGGAAGGGCTGCAACCATCAACGTCGAAATCAACAGGCCAGCCATTTTCTTGGTAATCATTGTGCAGACTCCTTTGTCCAAACCAAAGGCATTTTGCCGCGGCAGTGGGGACACAACTCCGGCGCCTGCCGATGGTTGCGAGAAAAGGGTTGATTTGGGCACGGATGCCGCGACGGTGTCGATCCGTGATCGGGCGTGATGCAGCTGACGCGTCGGACGGCTCGGTCAGGTGCAAGCGCTTTGCAGGGCGAACAAAGTCGTCCTACCCCAGTTCCACCAGAAGGTCCTTTGCATCAATCATCGACCCCGGATGGACATGCAGCGCTTTCACAACGGCGGCGCGGTCAGCGTGGATGCCGGTTTCCATCTTCATCGCTTCGATCGTCAGCAGCAGATCGCCGGCGTTGACCTTTTGACCCGCAACAACGGCAACCGAGGCAATAGAGCCGGGCATAGGTGCGCCGATATGGCCGGGGTTACCCTCCTGAGCCTTGGGTTTGGCAGCGGTCTTGGCCTTGATAGCGCGGTTCGGCACCCGGATCACGCGCGGTTGGCCGTTCAGTTCGAAGAAGACCTTGACCTCGCCGTCGTCCGTCGTCTCGCCCACGGCTTGCAGGCGGATCTCGATGTTCTGGCCGGTTCCGAGCTCGACAGTGATCTCTTCGCCCGGCTCCATTCCATAGAAAAAGGCCTTGGTCGGCAGGGCGCGGACCGGGCCATAGGAGGTGTGACGGCCCATATAGTCCAGAAAGACCTTTGGATACATGAGATAGCCGTTCAAGTCCTCGTCATCCACGACAATGCCGCCAAGCTCTTTGGAAACTTTTGCACGGGTTGCTTCGAGGTCGACTGGTTCCATCCCGGCCCCGGGACGGGTGGTGAGGGGCACGTCGCCTTTCAGCACCTTTTTCTGAATGGCGGCGGGCCAGCCGCCGAAAGGCTGGCCAAGGTTGCCTTTCAGCATGTCCACGACCGAGTCGGGAAACACGACCTCGATATTGGGGTCCTCGACCTGTTTGCGGCTGAGACCCTGCGCCACCATCATCAGGGCCATGTCACCCACGACCTTGGACGAGGGCGTGACCTTGACGATGTCACCGAACATCTGGTTGGCGTCGGCATAGGCCTGCGCCACCTCGTGCCAGCGTTCTTCAAGGCCGAGACTGCGGGCCTGCGCCTTGAGATTGGTGAACTGGCCGCCCGGCATTTCGTGCAGGTAAACCTCGGACGCAGGCGCGGGCAGACCGCTCTCAAAGGCGGCATACTGGCCGCGCACGCCCTCCCAGTAGTTCGAGATCTGGCGGATGGCGGCGATGTCGAGGCCGGTGTCGCGGTCCGTATGGCGCAGCGCCTCGACAATCGAGCCAAGGCAGGGCTGCGAGGTTCCGCCCGAAAACGCGTCCATCGCGGCGTCCACGGCATCGACCCCGGCGTCGCAGGCGGCCAGCACGGTGGCAGCGGCGGCCCCCGAGGTGTCGTGGGTGTGGAAGTGAATGGGCAGGCCCAGCTCCTGCTTCAGCGTCTTGATCAGCAGCTTGGCGGCAGAGGGTTTCATCAGGCCGGCCATGTCCTTGAGGCCAAGCACATGGGCACCGGCGACTTTCAACTCCTTGCCACGGGCGACATAGTATTTCAGGTCGTATTTGGCCCGGGCTGGGTCAAGCATGTCACCGGTATAGCATACCGTGCCTTCGCAGACCTTGTTCGCCTCCAGCACCGCATCCATTGCGACGCGCATGTTTTCAACCCAGTTCAGGCTGTCGAAAACGCGGAATACATCGACCCCGGTCGCGGCGGCCTGTTTGACAAAGGCCTGCACGACGTTGTCGGGATAATTGGTATATCCTACGCCGTTGGAGGCACGCAGCAGCATTTGGGTCATCAAGTTGGGCATGGCGGCACGCAGGTCGCGCAGGCGCTGCCAAGGGCATTCCTGCAGGAAGCGATATGCGACGTCGAAAGTCGCCCCTCCCCAACATTCGACCGAGAAGAGCCCGCCGAGATTGGCGGCATAGGCCGGGGCCACGCGGATCATGTCGATCGAGCGCATCCGGGTGGCGAGCAGCGACTGGTGGCCGTCGCGCATGGTGGTGTCGGTGATCAGGACCTTTTTCTGCGCGCGCAGCCAATCCGCAACCGCCTGCGGGCCCTTCTGTTCCAGCAGGTT
This sequence comes from Rhodobacterales bacterium, assembly GCA_031361245.1. Lineage (GTDB taxonomy): Bacteria > Pseudomonadota > Alphaproteobacteria > Rhodobacterales > Rhodobacteraceae > Stagnihabitans. Next base: position 527 of record JANMCI010000531.1, on the reverse strand, counting down.
GCGGGTGCCCATCTGGGGTTCGGTACGCGGCTTGGGCGGGCGGGGCTGCCGCGCCTCGGCATGGGGCTTGGGACGGCCCGCGGTTTCGGGGTGACCATTCACTGTGATGTCGGCGACATAGGTCAGGATCTTGGTTGCGCGGTCCTGACGCTTTTTGAACTGCATCAGGTCGGGCGTCGTGTCGATGAATTTGGTGGTATAGGTGTCGTTGAGAAAGGTCGGATGCTTGAGCAGGTTGATGACGAATTCGATATTGGTCGAGACACCACGGATCCGGAATTCGCGCAGGGCCCGGTCCATGCGGCGGATGGCGGCATCCGGTGTCTGGGCCCAGGCCGTGACCTTGACCAGAAGCGAATCATAATAGCGCGTGATGACCCCGCCAGCATAGGCCGTGCCGCCATCCAGACGGATGCCCATGCCGGTGGCCGAGCGGTATGCAGTCAGGCGGCCATAGTCGGGGATGAAATTGTTCTGCGGGTCTTCGGTCGTCACCCGGCATTGCAGGGCGTGGCCGTTCAGGTGGA
>JANMCI010000491.1:0-3823 GCA_031361245.1 Rhodobacterales bacterium | reverse complement strand
CCGTTCTTTCAAACCACGCCTGTCGAAGAAGCCAGACGCATGCGGCCAAAAGGAATCGGGTCCGATGGGCTTGTGACCCCAGACTGGGCGCGTATAGGGGCAAGGCGGGTTCGGGTCAAGTGTAGGGCGGGGTTCACCCCGCCGTGTTCTGTCGCAGCCAACGGCGGGGTGAACCCCGCCCTACGGACGATACTTTGCCCACAGGTCCGGACGCCGGGACCGGGTGATGGCTTCGGCCTCGGCCCGCCGCCACTTGGCAATCTCTTTGTGGTTGCCCGATTGCAGAACAGCCGGAATTTCGCGGCCCTCCCACTCGGCAGGCCGGGTATATTGCGGGAACTCCAAGAGGCCGTGAGAGAAGCTTTCCTCCTCTGTCGAGGCCTGATTGCCCAAGACCCCCGGCAGCAACCGCACCGTCGCGTCCAGCATGGCCTGTGCGGCGATCTCGCCGCCGGTCAGCACGAAATCCCCCAGGCTGACTTCCTCAATCCCATGGTGGTCCAGCACCCGCTGATCCACCCCCTCGAACCGGCCACAGAGCAGCGTCACCCCCGGCCCTGCCGCCCAGTCTCGCGCCATCGCCTGATCAAAACGCCGCCCACGGGGAGAGAGGTAGTAGCTCGGAAGACCCCTTCCAGCCACCTGCAAGGCCGCATCCACCACATCGGCGCGCAGCACCATGCCCGCGCCGCCGCCAGCCGGTGTGTCGTCGACATTGCGGTGCTTGCCGATGCCAAAAGTCCGCAGGTCAATGGTGGTCATCCGCCACAGACCCAGATCCATCGCCTTGCCGGTCAGGCTTTGGCCCAGCACACCGGGAAAGGCCTCGGGGAACAGCGTGATCACCTGCGCCACCCACGCGCCCTTGACCACGACATCCTCCATCAGGTCGCGCGGCTTCAGGCTGGCCTGAATGCTCAGGCGGCCGTGGGACTTCGGTTTGGCGGGTTGGCTGTCGTCGCTCATGCTGCGGCTAATAGCGCAGAGCGCGTGCCATGGAAACCTGTCGCTTGTCAGGCAAGCAAGCCGCCAAGGCGATTGAGTTCGGACGCCGTCGTGGCATCGCGACAATCGCGCGCGGCCCCGGCCACGGCTTCGGCAGAGGGGCAGTCCGCCGCGAGGTCCGCATCGTGGCCCAGAGCCAGCGTGCAGCGCCGGGCGAACAGGCCCAGCAATTCCGGATCACTCCGGGCAGCGGCAAAGGCCTGCGCAGGATAGGCGCTGCCCGCCATGAGGTCGCTGTCGGCGGGGTCGGTGGCATGGACGATCAGCGCCTTTGTGATGGCCCGGCCAGCCGCACCTTGCGCGACGGCATCCCCCAGCGCCTTGCGGATCAGCACCGGGTCAAGATGCGCAGAAATGGCCGTCAGGTGGCTCTGGATGACATCCTCGGCCACGTCGTCGGGCAAGGCCCTGACCCGCGCCAGAAACTCGCTGGCCAGCGCGGCTGGATCGTCGGCCATGGCTGCGGCATCATGCTGGATCGGATCAAAGCCAACGTTTTCGGCCATGACCTGAGGGGTCCAGATCAACCGCGACACCGGCACCGCCACGAAGGACAGGGCAAGGGGCAGGTAGGGGGGCAGGTCCGGTTTGACGGCCAGAACGCCGCCAAGGCCCCGGCCTGCGGCGAAACAGGCAATCACCAGCAGAAGCTGCGTCGTCACCAGTGTCGCGAGCGGCACGAAAGAGTCCGACCGGCCCAGATCGGACACCGACCTTGGCCACAGATGCGGGCGGATGATCACACTCCAGGTCAGGAAGACCGCGGTGAAGGCCAGCACCATCCCCCAGCCCTGTCCCATCAGCCCGGCCAGAAGCGGACCGAAATACAGCAGCGCAGTGGTGAGTTTCAACAATCGCAAGCGATTGTGCATTCGTGCCCCCATGACGGCGAAGGCAGATCCTGGCCGTTAACCTTTGGTTAGTCCAACCCTTCCGGGGGGTCAACGACGATGCGGCCAGCCGCAAGGTCAACTGTCGGCACGACAGCAATGGTAAAGGGCACAATCAGCGCCTGCTTGCGCCCCGCACCGCTGATTTCCAGAAGATCCCCGGCCCCGTGGTTGTATACGGCCGTCACCTTGCCCAGCACGGCGCCGCCCGTGTCGCGCGCCTCCAGCCCGATCAGGTCGGAGTGATAGTATTCCTCGTCCGGCAGGTTCGGCAGTTGGGAACGATCGACAAACAGGCTGACGCCTTTCAGCGCGTCGGCCTGCTCCTTGGTGGCAATGCCGGACACCCTCGCGCCAAGCCCACCCGCCACCGGGCGGGTCAACTTGACGGTAAAGCTCTGGCTGCCGTCCTCGGTGAACAGCGGGCCATAAGTCGCGATGGCCTCGGGATCGGCGCAAAAGCTTTTTAGCCGCACTTCGCCCGAGACGCCGAACGACCCGGCAAAGGCCCCCACACAGATGCGGTCTGGTCTGGTCATTCAGCCCTCGATTCTGGCCCCTGGGTCAAAGGGCGGGTCGCAGAGATACGGGCCCGCCCCGGAAATGTCACTCGGCAGCAGGCTCGGCAGCGCGCTCGGCCTTCTTCTTGGCACGCTCGGCCATGGCCTTGCCCGGAACGGCGGACTTGGGATTGCTGCGCGCCTTCTTCGGCATCACGCCGGCGACTTCCAGCATGCGGGCAACACGGTCGGTCGGTTGAGCGCCCAGACCGATCCAGTGCTTCACGCGCTCGAGGTCCATCTTGACGCGGTTTTCGTTGTCCTTGGCCAGCATCGGGTCATAGGTGCCCAGCTTTTCGAGGAAACGGCCATCGCGCGGCATGCGGCTGTCGGTCGCGACGATCGAATAGTGCGGGCGCTTCTTGGAACCGCCGCGGGCGAGTCTTATCTTCATGGACATGGTCATAGTCTCCTGGTGTAGGGTGCGCATTCATTGCGCACCGTCTGGTTGGTCATTTCTGCAGTTTCTCGTGATGCCTGATGACTTCCGAAATGATGAAGTTCAGGAATTTCTTGGCCAGCGCCGAGTCCAGATCGGCCTGCTCGGCCAACCGTTCCAGACGCGCCATCTGCCGCGCTTCGCGGTCAGGGTCAGACGGGGGCAAGGCATGTTCGGCCTTCAACCGGCCCACGGCCTGAGTGTGCTTGAACCGTTCCGCCAGCGTATAGACCAGAATGGCGTCGAGCCGGTCGATCGAGGCGCGGTGATCCTTCAGCAGCGCTTCGGCGCGGGCTGCGGTGTCGGTGGGGGCGTCGGTCATCTCATGCCTCTCGCTTTGGGTGGTGACGCCAGACGTCACACGCATCAATCATCCCGTCCTTCACCGCGCCCAGACGGGCGGCGACGGCGGCCGAGCGCCGGTTGTCGGGGGCGACATAAACTGCCAGTGACGGCAGGCAAAGGACGTTCAGCGCATAATCGCGTACCGCGGCCGCAGCTTCGGTGGCATAGCCTTGCCCTTCAGCCCCTTCGCACAGCAGGTAGCCCAGTTCATGCTCCTGATCGCCCGGCTCGAACCCGATCAGCACAAAGCCCAGAACCGCATCGCCCGGACCGGCAATAGTCCACATCCCGTGGCCTCGCAGGGTCCAGACCGCCAGGCCTGCGCAGAATTCAGACCACGCCTCGTCTTCGGCCATCGGTCCGCCAATGTGCACTCCGCGCGGCCCGCCGACGATGGAATGCCAGGCTGCAAAGTCCTCAAGGCGCGGTGCGCGCAGGGTGGAGCGTGGCGTCGCAATCACCGGCACCAGATCGCGAAAGCGCTGGGCCAGCGCCTGCGACGGGTCGGACAGCGGGGCGGTCCACGGGCGGATCATGCGAAAGCACCCTTGGCGTGATGGCGGTAAATCCGCTCGGGCGGCGGC
>JANMCI010000487.1:0-3011 GCA_031361245.1 Rhodobacterales bacterium | reverse complement strand
CACGAAGTTCGGCAGCACCTGTGCGCCGATGGAAATGCCGACGGCGATATAGTCGGTGACCGTGTTGTGCTTTATGGCCGCCACGACGCCAAGACCGATGCCGACGACCGAGGCCACGACGAAAGAGATCATCCCGTAGCGCAGCGTCACCGGGAAGCCCTGGGCGATGATGTCGTTGACGGTGCGGTCCTTGTAGACATAGGACGGGCCGAAATCGAAATGCGCCACGATGTTCCAGACATAGACGAGGATCTGCTTCCACACCGGTTCATTGAACCCGTAGCGGGCCTGCAGATTGGCGATCACCTGCGGCGGCAGGGCCTTTTCGCGGGTAAAGGGGCCACCCGGCGCGGCATACATCAGGATGTAGGACAGCACGATCAGGATCAGCAGTGTTGGCACCGCAATCGCAAGGCGCTTGATCACAAAGTTCAGCATGGGACGGCTCCACCACCGGGAAAAAAGTAACCGGCCCCCCCCAATTCAATCGGGGGGGCCGCCTGCGTGACGGACAGGCTGTTACTCTGCGACGCGGTAGAGGTTCTTGGCGTACCAGGTGTTCAGGATGTTGGTGGTCGGCAGGCCCTTGATATCCTTACGAACCACACGAACCTGCGTGTAGTGGTAGATCGGGATGATCGGCATGTCGACGGCCAGCAGTTCCTCGGCCTTGGTGTAGTTCGGATTGGGGTCCGCCATGGTCTTGGCGTCCTTCATCAGCTTGTCATAATCCGGGTTGGCGTATTTGGCATCGTTGTTGCCGGAATACGACGTCCACAGATCGAGGAAGGTCGAGGCTTCGTTATAGTCGCCGCACCAGGCGTAACGGGCCATCTCGAAATCGCCGGCGTGCATCTTGTCGGTGTGAACCGCCCATTCATAGTTTTGCGGCGTCATCTCGACCCCCAGCGTCTGCTTCCACATCTGCTGGATTGCCACGGCGATCTTCTGGTGCCCTTCGGAGGTGTTGTAGTTCAGCGTGAAGGACAGCGGATGATCCGGGCCATAGCCGGCCTCGGCCAGCAGGGCCTTGGCCTTTTCGTTGCGTTCGTCCTGGGTCCAGCCGGAATAGTCGATCGTCGGCATCACAAAGCCGTCGATGGCACCGGGGGTGGCGCTGTAGGCCGGGATCTGGCCCGCCTGCAGGATGTTGTCGATCACGATGTTGCGGTCGACGGCATAGGACAGCGCGGTGCGCACACGCGGGTCGTGCAGCGCCTCGTTGCCTTTGCCCTCGGCCACGTTGATCACATAGTAATAAGCGCAGCCCGACGGGTTGGACGACACTTCATCGGGATACTCGGCCTTCAGGCGCGGGAACTGGCCCGACGGCACGGTGGAGCGGTCAAGCTCGCCCGCCTGCCAGCGCGTCCATGCGGCGTTCTCGTCGTTGATCGTGACGCCGGTCACCGGCGACATGATCACATTGGCCGCGTCCCAATAGGTCGGGCTCTTCTCCAGAACGACCTTTTCGCCGACCAGATGCTCTTTGAGGGTATAGGCGCCGTTGCCGATGAAGTTGCCGGGCTTGGTCCATTCGACGCCGAACTGATCAATCGCCTTCTTGTTGATCGGATAGGTCGAGGCATGCGACAGCATCTTGGGGAAATAGGGCAGCGGGGCAAGGATCTTGACCTCAAGCGTGAGGTCGTCGATGGCCTTGACGCCCAGATCGGAGACGGGCTTTTCGCCACGGGTGATCTCGCCGGCGTTCACGACCTGCATCAGTTCCATGTACCAAGCATATTCCGACGCGGTCGCCGGATCGACCAGCCGCTGCCAGCCATAGACATAGTCACCGGCCACAACCGGGTCGCCGTTGGACCACTTGGCCTCGGGGCGCAGATGGATGGTATAGGTGGTCAGGTCTTCGGACAGGTCATAAGACAGGGCACCAGCGGGCACCAGCGCGCCGGTCTCGTCTTCGTTGTATAGCCCTTCGACCAATGAGCGGATGACGTCGCTGTCCTCGACCGAGGTGGCCAGATCGGGATCGAGCGACTTGATGCTGTCGAGCATCCAATAGGTATACGACTGATTTGCTGCGAGTTCATCGCCAGTGACCGGATGCTTTCCAGCGAAAACCGGTGTGGCCAAAGACAGACTCAGAACCGTTGTTAGCAAAAGATGCTTTGTCATTCTTGCTCCCCCAATCATTAAGGTGATGGCAACCCGCCAACGAGGTGCAGCAAACCTAGTGACGACGGGATGTAAAAAAAAGGCAATTTTGCTTGAGCGACGCGATGACGTTACGGCGTTATGATGCGCGGATCAGTCAAACTGCAGCGCAGAGACGGCAAACTGTGATCGCCTTGCGTCCAAAAAACCATTGGGTCGGGTCAGGCGACCGGGGTCCAGATCACGTCATCGATCCGTGGCGCGCCCGTGGCCAGCATCACCAGCCGGTCAAAGCCAAGGGCTATCCCCGAGGCGGCGGGCATCACGGCGAGGGCGGCGAGAAAGTCCTCGTCCAAAGGATAGCGCTCGCCATGGACGCGCTGCTTTTCGTCCATCTCGGCCTGAAAGCGGCGGCGCTGTTCGTCGGGATTGGTCAGCTCGCCGAAACCGTTGGCAAGCTCGACGCCGCAGGCATAAAGCTCGAAGCGTTCGGCAACGCGGGGGTCGTCGGGGGCGCGCCGGGCGAGGGCGGCTTCGGCGGCGGGATAGCGGTCCAGCACGGTCAGGCGGCCGTGGCCGAGATGCGGCTCGACCATCTGCACCAGCACCTTGGACAGCATGTCGGACCAGGTGTCATCGGCTGAGGCGGTCAGGCCCGCCGCCACCATCTGCCGTCGCAGGGCGGCAGCATCAGGGGCGCCATGAGGGTCAAGGGTCGCCAGCAGGTCGATGCCGGCATGGCGCCGAAACGCCTCGGCCACCGACAGCCGCTCAAAGGGGGCGAAGGGGTCGCAGGTCCGGTCGCGGAAGCGCAGTTGGGTCGCGCCAGAGGCGGTGGCGGCCAGCCGCGCGATGGCGGCGCAGTCGTCCATCAGCACGGTATAGTCCTGCCC
>JANMCI010000565.1:0-3292 GCA_031361245.1 Rhodobacterales bacterium | reverse complement strand
CTTCCAGCCGAAAGCGAATACACTGCCGAAGAAGCCGGATGGTTCGAACGCGGCAAGCTTTTCGTGCAGCAGGAAAGCGGTTACGGCGAGATCCAGTTGACCAAGCCGCAAACGCTGGGCGCGCTGTTTGCCGACAGCCCGGCGGGCCAACTCGCCTGGATCACCGAAAAACGGTATTTCTGGGGCCTGGCCGAGCGCGGCGTGGGCACCGGCCCGTTCGAAAAGGTCTGGCCCAAGGAAGACCTTGTTACCACCGCCGCCGTCTACTTTCTGACCAACACGGGCGGCACATCTTCGCGCTACTACTGGGAATGCCGCGGCAATCCCTGGTCCCCCAGCCACAACCGGTTTCCGGTGGTCGGCGCCCCAACGGCTGTCTCGGTCTTTCCGGGCGAGATTTACAAGCCGCCGATGTCATGGACCAGCAAGTACTTCAATTTGCAGCAGTATCGTGTCCACGACGACGGCGGCCACTTTGCTCCGCTGGAAGTCCCGCACCTGTTTGTCGACGACGTGCGGACCTTCTTTGCTACCCTTCGCAACTAAACCAAGAACTGAATCACAGAGGAGAATGCACCATGACATCTGAAAGAATCGTTCCAATCAACCCGATGAAAACCACGCGCCGGCGGTTCGGTGCACTGGCGGTTGCGGCGGCGATGTTTGCCGGACTGGGCGCAATGCCCAGCTATGCGCAGGTCACGCATCCTGAAGGCTTCAACCCCGAAGAGTGGGTGCTGGTAGCTTCGGTGATCAACACGACCAACCCCTACATGATCTCGAACATCGAGGGTGCCGAAGCGATGGCCAAGGCACTTGGCCTGCCGCTGGAAATCGTGAACTCCAACGGGTCGTCGGAGACCGAAATCTCGAGCATCCTCGCGATCCTCGCCTCGGGCAAGAAGCCGATCATGTTCGTGAACACCGTGGCCAGTTCTGACGCGCCGACCATCGTCGACGCCGTCGGCCGCTCGGGCGGTTATGTCTCGATCTGGTGGAACAAGCCCGACGAGTTCAAGCCGCAGGATGTGGGCAATCACTTCGTCGCGTTCCAGAAGCATCCGGGCGTTGAGTCGGGTCGCTGCGGTGCGCAGGCGCTGGCTGATGCCCTTGGCGGCAAAGGCAACGTCGTTCTGCTGCCGGGCGTATCGGACAGCACCACCAGCCAGACCCGCGTTGCAGGCTTCCGCGCTGAAATCGCCGAGAAGTATCCCGACATCAAGATCCTTGATGAGCGCCCGTCGAACTGGGACCCGCAGCTTGGAGCCAAGAACTCGCAGGACCTGATCGTGAAATACGGCAGCGAGATCAACGGCGTATGGAGTGCCGACGACGGCATGCAGATCGGCGCGATGCAGGCATTCGAAAACGCCGGCATGCTGGACACCGTCAAGTTCTCGTCCGATGGCCTCTACCCGAAAACCCTGGAAGACATCATCTCGGGCCGGGGCAACAATGCCATCGTGGGCGAGACATTCCACCGCGGATACATGGCCTCGGCGATCGGGCTTTACACCGCCTATCTGGCGGCTTCAGGCCAGATCGTTCCCAGCGAACTGCCGGTCGAACAGCGTGAAAGCCTGTTCAAGCTCAGCTGCGTGACGCCACAGAACTATGAGCAGTATCTGCAGTACGACGAACCCGGCTCAGCCGATGCCTTCGTCGTTCGTCTGATGGAAACCGGTCCTTGGGCAACCGAGCCGGTGCCGTTGATTGGTGCTGGCCCCGAGGTCCTTCCCGGGCAATAATCCGTAAAACATCCTTTGGCCGGTGCGTCTGCACCGGCCACAGGACAAACCTTACCTGCAATTCCCCGTTTTAAACCAGATCGAGATCCAGATCATGAACGCCGGACTGTTGAAAAGCATAAAGGGCCCGATCGGCTTGATCGTGGCGGTTCTGGTTCTGATCGTGATCTTCTCGATCCTGAACCCACGGTTCGGCAGCATCGAGAACCTGCAGAACGTCCTGTATCAGGCCTCGGTTCCGCTGATCATTGTGGTTGGCGCAACGCTGGTGATCCAGATGGGGTCGATTGACCTATCGGTCGAAGGCGCCATGGGGGCGGCGGGAATGGCATGGATCCTGCTGTCGGCCAACACACGGCAAGACACGGACATTGGCGCCTGGGCCTGGGTCGTTGCCATCGGCATTGGCGTCGGGCTCGGTGTTCTGTCGGGCGTCATACATGCCAAGCTCAAGGTGCCGTCCTTTGTGGTTACGCTCGGCACCTGGTACGTCGGGCTTGGCATCGCCATCCTGCTTTATGGAAACGATATGCTGCCCACGATCACGAACGAAGCGCTGGCCCGCTGGCCGAGCCGCGAGACATTGGGTCTGCCCAATTCGTTCTGGCTGGCGGCGGTCGTCATCCTGTGCGGCGTGCTTTTGTCGAATTACACCGCCTTTGGCCGCGGCGTGCTTGCCGTTGGCAACAACGAAACCATAGCCCGCGCCAGCGGAATGTCCGTGGACCGCATCAAGATCGCGGCCTTTGCCATTGCTGGTTGCCTTAGCGGCCTTGCCGGCATTCTGGCCACCATGCAGCTTGGCTCAGGTTCCCCCGACATTGGCTTTGGCCAGCTTTTCATCGTGATCCCCGCCGCCGTGATTGCTGGCACTGCGCTGGGCGGCGGCGAGGGAGGCGTGATGCGTTCGGTGCTGGGCGTGTTCCTGCTTCTGATTCTCAACAACGGCCTCGTGCTTGCGGGTGTCGACCCCGACTTCCAGCAAGGCGTGTTCGGAACCATTCTCATCCTTGCAATCGTCGCGGTGGCGTGGCCCGAGCGCGGCCGTCTGAAGGTGGCAAAATGACCGCATCCGCCCCCCCCGTTCTGAAGCTTACGAACATCAGCCGCACCTTTGGAAAAACAAAGGCCGTCAGCAACGTCTCGCTCACAATCGCAAAAGGCGAGGTGATTGGCATCACCGGAGAAAACGGTGCGGGCAAATCGACACTTCTGAAGATCCTGGCCGGGATCGAACGGCCCGATGAAGGCCAGATGGAAATGAATGGCCGGGTGGTGAATTTCAAAAGCCCGAACGATGCTTTCCGCGCTGGCGTGGGGGTCGTCCATCAGGAACAGTCGCTCTTCACCAACCTGACGGTTGCCGAGAACATTGCCTACCAGAAGGGGTCGCAGACCGGGCTGGCCCGGTTCGGGATCAAGAACTGGGCGCAGATGAATGCAGATGCTGTCGCAGTGCTGGACAAGATCGGTTTCAAGCTTGACCCCCGCTCGCGCGTCGGCGATCTGTCCTTCGTTGATCGGCAGATGGTGGAAATCGCCCG
>JANMCI010000474.1:0-4216 GCA_031361245.1 Rhodobacterales bacterium | reverse complement strand
TCGCCGTATTCGGCGGTGTTGCTGATCGAGTAGTTCATGTTGGCGATGCCGCCTTCATAGATCAGATCGACGATCAGCTTCACTTCGTGCAGGCATTCGAAATAGGCCATTTCGGGCTCGTAGCCAGCCTCGACCAGGGTTTCAAAGCCCATGCGGATCAGCTCGACCAGACCGCCACACAGAACCGCCTGCTCGCCGAACAGGTCGGTTTCGCATTCCTGACGGAAGTTGGTCTCGATGATGCCGGAACGGCCGCCACCGATGCCGGAGCAATAGCTGAGGCCAAGCTCCATCGCCTTGCCGGACGCGTCCTGATGGACGGCCACGAGGCAGGGCACGCCGCCGCCCTTGACGTATTCGCCACGAACAGTGTGGCCGGGGCCCTTGGGGGCCATCATGATGACATCGACGCCGGGCATGGGCTCGATCAGGCCGAAGTGGATGTTCAACCCGTGAGCGAAGGCAATCGCAGCGCCGTCGCGGATGTTGTCATGCACGTATTTCTTGTAGGTCGCGGCCTGCAATTCGTCGGGCATGGTGAACATGATCAGGTCAGCCCAGGCGGCGGCCTTTTCGATGTCCATGACCTTCAGCCCCTCGCCTTCAGCCTTCTTGGCCGAGGGCGAACCGGGGCGCAGCGCCACGACAAGGTTCTTGGCGCCCGAATCGCGCAGGTTCAGGGCATGGGCGTGGCCTTGGCTGCCGTAGCCCAGGATGGCGACCTTCTTGTCCTTGATCAGGTTGATGTCGCAGTCACGATCGTAATAGACGCGCATTTCTGGCGCTCCTTTGCTGAATGATGGGCGCAGCATAGGGATTTTTCAGCATTTTCCCGTGCATTATGTGACTGAGTTGGGCATAATGGCAAATAATCATGCGCAATAATTGCTAGAGGTGAAAATTTCATGCAGATGGATGAAACCGACCGCCGCATCCTGCGCCACTATCTGGCCGAGCCGGATATGCCACGAGCCGTTCTGGCAGAACGTGCTGGCGTCACTCAGGCCACGATGTGGCGCCGCTTGGAACGTCTGGCTGAAGCGGGGATTCTGCGCGGGGAACATGCGGTGATCGACTGGCGCAAGCTTGGCTATGAGGTGGAGGTGTCGCTCCGCTTTACCCTCGACAAGACCAACCCGCGCGCCTTTGACGAATTCATCGGTGCCGCGCGTGACGTGCCGGAGGTGGTCGGGATCGAGACGTTTCTGGGCCGGGTCGATGTGCGGCTGAACGTGATCGCCCGCGATATGGGCCAGTATCAGGAGATTTACCGCAGCCGCATTCTGGCGCTGCCCCATATCGCCGAGGTCGAGGCGCTGATGCTGATTTCGACGATCAAGGAAAGCGAGGGGTTGCCGCTGTGATCGACCTTGACGATCTGGACCGCGCGGTGCTGCGCGACCTTTCCCGCGATGGCAGCCTGTCGGCGGGAGAGCTGGGCCGCCGCCACGGCCTGTCGCAGCCAGCGGCGTGGCGGCGGGTCAAGCGGCTGGAAGAGGCGGGCATTCTGGCGGGGCGGCGCGTCGACGTCGACCGGGCGGGCCTTGGCTTTGGGGTGACCGTGTTTCTGGGGGTGAAACTGGCGACCAAGGGCCGTGTTTCGCTGGAGGATTTCGAGCGTGCCGTCGGGGCAATCCCGGAGGTACAGGTGGTTCAGCACGTGCTGGGTCTGTTCGACTACCGCTTGCGGGTCGTCGCCCGCGACATCGCCGATTTTGAACGGGTTTTGCGCCGCCGGATCATGACCTTGCCGGGATTGGGTCAGGTCGAAGCCAACGTGCTCTTGACCGAAGAACGCAGGCCCGGCCCGATCTGACCCAAGTCAGCGCGACCTTGTGTCAAACGTCAAACGGTAAAGGCCCGCCGCGGCGGCCAATTCGTCGTCGTCCCATGACAGGCGGCGCGTTTGAAGTTCCATGGCATGGCCAGAGATGGCCCGCGGCGAGGTACAGAACCGGGCAATTGGTCCGGTGGTGACGGTTGCAAGGTCGCACTATTGTCCGAATGGGCCGCAAAATGGCGCAAATGGGTATTTCGGACGCAGGGATTGGGCTAGGCTGACCGACAAAATCAGGGAGGCCCGGATGAAGCTGCCACATGATCACATCGACCCCGATGGCTTGCAGGAGTTTTCGGTTGTCTTCACGGATCGCTCGCTGAACCACATGTCGGCGCGGTTTCAAGGGGTGATGCGCGATGTCTCGGCCATGCTTTGTGAGGTTTACGGCGGCAGCGTGGTCGCATTGGTTCCCGGTGGCGGCACCTATGCGATGGAGGCGGTGGCGCGGCAATTCGGTCGCGGTCAGGTGCTGATCGTGCGCAACGGTTGGTTCTCGTATCGCTGGACCCAGATTTTCGAGGCTGGCGAGTTTGCGGCGGGCACAACGGTTGCGATGGCCCGTCAGACCGGCAATGGCGTCCGCGCACCCTATGCGCCGCCTCCGATTGAAGAGGTCGTGGCGCGGATCCGCGAGCTGCGTCCTGAGGCGGTTTTTGCGCCCCATGTCGAAACCTCTTCCGGCATCCTGTTGCCCGACGACTATGTGGCGGCGATGGCCGAGGCGGCGCATGAGGTCGGGGCGCTGATGGTGCTGGACTGTATCGCGTCGGGCTGTGTCTGGGTCGATATGGCCGCGACGGGGGTGGATGTGCTGATCTCGGCGCCGCAAAAGGGCTGGTCGGCGTCTCCGGCCGTCGGCATCGTGGTGATGAGCCCGCGCGCCGAGGCGCGGTTGGCCGAGACGGCGTCCAACTCCTTTGCGCTGGATCTGAAGAAGTGGCGTGCGATCATGGAGGCTTACGAGAAGGGCGGCCATGCCTACCACGCCACCATGCCGACCGACGCCATTCTTGGCTTTCGCAATGCGATGGCCGAAACCAAGGCGCTGGGATTTGACGCGGCAAAGGCCGCGCAATGGGCGCTGGGGCGGGCGGTTCGGGCGTTGCTGGCCGGGCGCGGCGTGATGTCGGTGGCCGCTGAAGGGTTTCAGGCGCCCGGCGTCGTGGTCAGCTATACCGATGATCCGGACGTCCAGAACGGCTCGAAATTCCGGGCACTTGGCTTGCAGATCGCGGCGGGCGTGCCGTTGCAGGTCGGCGAGGGGGCCGAGTTCCGCACCTTCCGGCTGGGGCTCTTTGGGCTGGACAAGCTGTCGGATGTGCCCGCAACGGTCGACCGGCTGAAAGTCGCGGTCGACGCCGTGTTCCCGGCAACGGCGTAGCGTCAATGTCTAGAGCTTGTCTGGTTTACTCGGAAACATCCTCATCGAAAAACGCGTTCGAGCCTTGGCGAGAGGTAGCGGTTTTCGATTCCGTCTGAACCAGACACGCTTTAGCTGACGCCAAGCCCTGCTTTCATCAGGGTCTTGCGGACCGGACCAAGGGAATAGAGCGCGTTCAACGCCGCGGCCCGCAAGTCACGCAGGGGGGGTGCCTCCAGCATCGCGGCGCGGTTCAGGGCGTCGACCCCCAGCACCCGCGCCTCGACCTCGCGGTGGCGACGGCGGTGATAGGCGTCCAGCATCGCCTGCGAGCCAAGCTCGCCGGTTTTCGCCAGATCAAGCAGCGCCGCCAGATCGGCCAGCGACATGTTCAGCCCTTGCGCGCCGATGGGAGGGACGACGTGCGCGGCCTCAGCCATCAGGGCCAGGCGTTCGCCGGACATGCGGTCGGCGATTTGGGCAATGATCGGCCAGACCAGCCGCTTGCTGGCCAAGGTCAGGGGGCCCAGGATCAGACAGGAGCGGGCGTTCGCCGCCGCCTCGAACCCGGCCGGGTCAAGGGCCGCCAGCCGCGCCACCTCTGGCCCACGCTCCATCCAGACCACGGCGGAACAGGGCAGGCCGTTGCGGTCGGGCAGGGGAACCAGAGTGAATGGACCGCCCGAGCGGTGAATCTCGGTCGAGATGTTCTGATGCGGCACCTTGTGGGTCACGGCAAAGGTCAGGGCCTTTTGCCCGTAGCGCAGGGTCCGCACCCCGATCCCCGCCGCGGCCCGCATGGGCGAAGCGCGCCCGTCGGCGGCCACAACCAGCCGGGCACTGACCGTTTCACCGTCTGACAGCGCCACCCGGGCTTCGCTGGTCCGGGTCAAGAGGCCGGTGGTCGCAGTGCCGGGACGAAAGGTGACGGATGGCAACTCGGCCAGCCGCGCCACCATTTCGCGGCGGAGAAGCCAGTTCGGCAGGTTCTGCCCGAAGGGTTGGTCGGAAATGTC
>JANMCI010000471.1:0-5262 GCA_031361245.1 Rhodobacterales bacterium | reverse complement strand
CTGTCACTCTTGCATGGTCCGGTACTGCGGGGTTGTTGGCGGGCATGCTGGCCGGAGCGGCCGTGGGTGTTGCGGGACTTGGGCAGCGGCAGGAACGACACCATGTCGTCTGATGCCATTGCCCTTGCCCTCATCGTTGGTGCCTGCACCTTTGGGTTTCGCTATTTGCCCCTGCGCTCGGCCGTGCACGACGTGGCACCAGACGGAGCGTTGGGGCGGTTTCTGTCGGCCACCGGGCCCGCGGCCATCGCGACCCTGCTTGTGGCCGAGGCCCTGCCGTTCCTGCGGTTTGACGGTGAGAGTATTGTGCCGCTGCTGGCCGGGGTGGCGACCGTCTTGATGGTCTTTGGCGCGCGCCGCTCGGTCGTGCTGGCGACATTGGCGGGGTCGCTGGCCTTTGGGATCGCGTTTGCCGTGGTCGGCGGCTGAACCAGAAGGGGTCCGCCCGTTGGCGGACAGGGATTGAAGCGGAGGATAGGATGCCAACCACGGGCGCCAACGAAAACTCTTGGATCCAGATGTCGCTCGCCCAGCAATATGCGCTGGCGAGCGGTCTGGTGATGCTGTTGGCTGCGGTGGTGGTAGGTCTGTGGGTGTCGAGCCGCATCGAAGAGGCGGTGGTGCGCAACACCGCCAACGCAACGGCGCTTTACATGGAAAGCTTCATCTCGCCGTTGTCCCAGGATCTGGCGACGCAAGATCAGATCTCGCCGGCCAATCTGGGCGCTCTGGAAAAGCTGCTGGTTGAAACGCCGCTGGGGCGGCGGGTGCTGGCCTTCAAGATCTGGATCAAGGGCGCAAAAGTCATCGCCTCGTCCGATGCCACGATCGTCGGCAAGTCCTTCGAGCCGACGGCGAACCTGAAAAGTGCCTGGACCGGCTATGTCGCCGCCGATTTCAACTCGCTGAGCGATCTGGAGGATGAGGTCGAGGCCGAAATGGGCGTGCCTCTGCTGGAGATCTACAGCCCGATCCGGGAAAAGGGCACCGGCGAGATCATTGCGATTGCCGAGTTCTACGAAAACGCCACCCAGCTGCAAACCGACCTGATCAAGGCCCGGGTGACCTCCTGGGCCGCCGTGGCGCTGGTCATGGTTGCGATCTGGGGCAGCCTTTTCGCCGTCGTGCTGCGCGGCAGCCGGACCATCGACCGCCAGTTCGAGGCCCTTTCCGAGATGGCCGCGCGCAACGTGTCCTTGCGGCTGAAGGTGCAGTCGGCGGCAGGGCGGTTTTCGGCGCTGAACGATCAGGCGTTGCGGCGGATCGGGGCGGATCTGCATGACGGGCCCGCGCAGCTGATGGGCTTTGCCGCGCTTCGGCTGGATGCGCTGCGCAAGGCGGTGCCGAATGATCTGGCAAAGGCCGATATTGATCAGATCGAGTCAGCGATCAAGGACGCGATCAAGGACATCCGCAACATTTCTCGCGGGGCGTCACTGCCCGACATCGAGCGCAAGCCCATTGCCGAGGTTATTCACGGGCTGGTGGATGCCCATTCCGGGCGAACCGGCAGCGAGGTGGCCCTGTCTGTCGACCTGGGTTCCCGTCCGGATCTGCCGTTGGCGGTCAAGATCTGCGTCGGCCGCGTCATTCAGGAGGGACTGACCAACGCCTGGCGCCATGCCGGTGGCGCGGGACAGGAAGTCATGGCCAATCTGGCAGGCGACGTTCTGCAGGTCAAAGTGCTGGATCGCGGCGCGGGCTTGCAATCTGAACCCAAAGAGGGCGACCTCTATGGGCTTGGTCTGGCAGGTCTGTCGGGCCGTGTCGAAAGTCTTGGCGGCAGCCTGAAGTTGCGCAACCGCAGTGATGGGAAGACCGGCACGGAACTGGTCATGTTGATTGACCTGAGAGGTGTGGAATGAGTGACGCGATACGGATCGTTCTGGCTGACGACCACCCGATCTATCGGGACGGACTGGCCCGCACCCTGAGTGATGCCGAGGGCATTGTGGTGGTGGGCGAGGCGAGCGATGGCGAACAGGCTGCCGAGGTTGTCCTGAGGCTGCAGCCCGATGTCGTTCTTCTGGACATCTCGATGCCCAAGGGCGGCGGGATCGGGGCCTTGGCGCGGATCATGGCGCAGGACACGCCGCCGAAAGTCGCCATGCTGACCGCATCCGAGGCCGACGACGATTTGATGCAGGCCATCAAGCTGGGCGCGATGGGCTATATTCTCAAAGGGGTCGGGGCAGAAGAGCTGGTCGATCTGGTCCGCGAACTGCATGCCGGACGCTCTTATGTCTCACCGGGTCTGGCCGGACGGCTTCTGGTTGCCATGCGGCGGCGCGACCCGGTCGCGCCAGAGCCCAACCCGATGGATGAGCTGTCAAAGCGCGAAGAGGACATCCTGAAACTGGTGGCGCAAGGCAAGAGCAACCGCGAGGTGGGCGAGGCGCTGGAGCTGCAGGAAAAGACGGTCAAACACTATATGACCTCGATTCTGCAAAAGCTGCAGGTCCGCAACCGGGTCGAGGCGGCAATGCTGGCACGCCAGCACATGAAAGGCTGATTTTCGGACCATGGTCCGCTCTTTGGGCCCGTTTTCGGGGGCCATGGGTCCGTGTTTCTGCGCGCCTCAAGGGGTTAGTTTGATCTCACCGAAACTGGAAACCCCGGAGATCAAAATGCAAAAACTTCTTCTGACCGCTACCCTTGCCGCACTCGCCTTCAGCGCTGTTGCCCCCGCTCAGGCGCTGACCTTCGGCAATGGTCTGTTCGATGCGTCGACGCATGACGGAATCGAACGCCGTCGTCCGCGTGTTCCGGGTGGTTCGGGCTGCGATGATCCGCGCGACCTCATCGAGCACCCCGAGTGCACCCCCGCGTGATCCTGCGGGCATCGTGACGGTGAAGCGGGCCTCTGCCCGCTTCATTCGTTCTGGCCAGTCTGTCGGGCCAGGTTGTCGGGCCAGTCTGTCGGGTCACCCAGTCCGACCCCATGAAAACAGCGGAAATGCGGGGCCTTGGCCTCGTTTTTTTTGCGCCGCAATGAGCCGGGGTTGGCGAGATGCAGCCGCACACTCGCGGGAAACTTGATAACCTCTCCCCAAGGTTGTCACTTCGTGCAATCCGACATGTTGCGATTCGGATTTTTGGTGGCCAGGTTGTTCAGGGGGTTTCACGATGCCGGGAACGAGACGCTTCACTCTGGCATTGGGGATTGTTCTGGCGGCCCTTCTGCCGCTTTCCGTCCACGCCAAGTCCGGGTGTGCCGCGTTGAAGGAGGCGTGCCAGGCAGCGGGTTTTTCCAATGCAGGAGGTCTGGGGCAGGGGGTGAAGATCATCCGCGACTGCATGAACCCATTGCTGAACGGCGTTGTGCCGCCGGGGACTGGCAAACTGCCGCTGCCGAGTGTGTCGGACAAGGTGATCGCGGACTGCAAGGCCATCAAATCTGCCAAGGGCAAGAAGAACAATGCCGGCATCACGGCCAAGGCTGCCGGTGACAAACCGGTCGCGGCCAAGGCGCTGCCGCCCGACGTGACGCCCGGCCCGAATTTCGTGATGATCCTGGTTGACGACATGTCGATGAACCTGATGCCGGACAATCTGGGCCAACTGGCCAAGTCGATGCCGAACCTTGCCCGGATGCGGCGCGAGGGCATCACGTTCGACAATTACTTCGTCACGAATTCGCTCTGTTGTCCGTCGCGCACCACGATCTTCACCGGGCTCTTGCCGCACAATTCCGGTGTCATGACCAACACGCCTCCAGATGGGGGTCTGGTAGAGTTCATGGCCCACGGGAACGACAGCAAGACTTTTGCCGTAGCACTTCACGACGCCTATTATGCCACCGCAATGATGGGGAAATATCTGAACGGGTACGAGACCGCAACAAGCGGCGTGCCGCAAGGGTGGAGCGAATGGGCCGTGGCAGGCGACGCCTACGCCAACTACAGCTATGCCATCAACCACAATGGCGCCATCAGCACGCCCGAGCCCCATATGACCGATGAATTGTCCCTTCTGGGCCGGGAATTCATCGCAGAAGCCTCTTCGGGCCCGTTTTTTCTCGAGCTTTCGACCTTTTCGCCCCACGCCCCCTACACGCCGCCGAACCGTTATGCCGATGCGTTCCCGGACATCACGTACCCGCGCACCCCGGCTTTTGCAGCGCGACCCGACGAACATGCGCCCAAATGGTTGCAAGGCATCCCGCCGCTCGACAAGAAATTCCAGAAGCGGATCGACGAGATCTACCGGCTGCGCGTGCGATCGATGAAAGGGGTCGACGACATGATCGGGGATATCCGCAAGACACTGGAAGATCTGGGACTGTCCGCCGACACCTATGTCATCTTCACCTCCGACAACGGCTACCACCTTGGCGAGTTCTCGCTGCGGTCCGGCAAGATGAGCCCCTATGACACCGATATCCGTGTCCCTTTGATCGTCGTCGGACCCGGCATAGCCCCCGGCACCCGCAGCGATGCCATAGCCATGAACATCGACTTTTATCCGACATTCACCGACCTGGCGGGACTGGCACCGTCGCCCAAGGTGGACGGTCAATCGCTGGTACCGACACTGAAAGGTCAACCCGGCCCGCAACGGTCGTTGGCCGTGGTCGAGCACAAACGGACTGTCCCGAACGCCGATGATCCCGACGCCGCACCACCCAAGGCCGGCGACCCGCCAAGCTATGTGGCGCTGCGGATGAAGGATGCGCTCTATGTCGAATATCTCGATGGCTCCGGTGAGATCAGCTACTATGACCTGACCAACGACCCGCATGAGTTGCGCAACATCGCCCATACCCTGTCCGGCGCCCGCCTGAAGGCGCTGCACGAGGCAGCCGTGGCCAACCATACTTGCGCGGGCGCTGCGGAATGCGGGGCCGCACAGGCCATGTCACCTTGAAATCTGGCAACAGTTCCAGGGTGGACTGGTGCACCGGCCTTGACATTTTCTGACATTTGCCCCACCAACGCTGGCGCGGATGGGGCAGTAGCTCAGTTGGGAGAGCGTATCGTTCGCAATGATAAGGTCAGGGGTTCGATCCCCCTCTGCTCCACCAGACCTATAATGAAAACAAGGCCTTAGAGTAGACGTAGACAGGTGTGACACATAGGTGTGACGCAAGCATGCGAGTCTAGTCAAACGGTTATCGGTCCGGCGGTAATCCCCCCATTTTTAACGGGGTGCATTCGTAGAACTTACGCGGCCATTTTCAGTTTCTGGGCGGGTGTGATGCCGCCTATACCCATGTTCGGGCGGTCGTTGTTGTAAGTCCAGAGCCATTGCGTGGCGTGATCT
>JANMCI010000467.1:0-1552 GCA_031361245.1 Rhodobacterales bacterium | reverse complement strand
GGCAGCGGCCTGACGCTGGACCCCGGACAGAGGTTTCGGGTTGATCCTACCAATGCGCTGGATGTCGATACGATCATGCATTGGCACGGCCAAATCCCGCCAAATTCACAGGACGGCGTGCCGGATATTCCGCTGCCGATGCTGAAACCCGGCGAGGTGCGTGCGTTTGACTATGAACCGATACCCGGCACCTATTGGATGCACTGCCATGTGCCGGTGCAGGAAATGGAACTGCTGGCAGCACCCCTGATCGTGCGCAGTGCCGCCGATGTGGCCGCCGACCGGCAAGAAGTGGTTATGTTCCTGCACGACTTCAGCTTTCGCCCCGCCGCCGAGGTTCTGGCCGAAATCACCGGCGGCGATGGCAGCATGGCCGGGATGGACATGGGTGCGGCGACGCCTACCCCAGATGCCCCGAGCGGCATGGAAATGCCGGGCATGACGATGGACCTGAACGATTTCAACTTCGATGCCTATCTGGCGAATGACCGCACCTTGAATGACCCCGAGGTGGTCGCGGTGGAAAATGGCGGGCGGGTGCGGCTGCGCGTTATCAACGCCGCTGCCGCAACGGTGTTCTGGATCGATACGGGTGCGCTCAACGGGCGGCTGGTCGCAGTGGACGGCCACGATGTGCAACCTTTGCCCGGTCGCCGCTTTGGTCTCGCCATGGGGCAGCGGCTGGATATCGAACTGGACCTGCCGGGTGGCGAAGGCGCGTTTCCGGTGCTGGCGCTGCGCGAAGGTGCCGTTGAGCGAACCGGGATCATCCTCGCAACCGCGGGGGCGACGATAGAAAAGCTGGCAGGCATGGGCGAGACTGCCGCGGCGGCTTTCGATACCGATCTGTCGCAAGAGGCGTCATTGCGTGCCATCACGCCGCTGTCAGACCGTCCGGTCGACGCCACGGCGATGCTGATGCTCGGCGGGTCGATGCAGCCCTATCTGTGGACGATCAACGGACAAACCTGGGGCAACCATACCCCGGTGACCGCCAGATCAGGGCAGCGGGTCGAGTTGACCTTTCACAACATGTCGATGATGGCGCATCCGATGCACCTGCATGGCCATACGTTTCAGGTGGTGGCACTCAACGGCAAGCGCTTTGCGGGCGCGATGCGCGACAC
Source organism: Rhodobacterales bacterium (assembly GCA_031361245.1). Taxonomy (GTDB): domain Bacteria; phylum Pseudomonadota; class Alphaproteobacteria; order Rhodobacterales; family Rhodobacteraceae; genus Stagnihabitans. Next base: position 425 of record JANMCI010000467.1, on the reverse strand, counting down.
CGTGCAGGTGCCGCCGCAGGCAATGGTCACGATGGCACTGGATGCGGGCGAGGCGGCGCGCTGGATGCTGCACTGCCACCACATGCCGCATCTGTCGACGGGCATGATGACCGAATTCGCCGTGTCGGCCTGAGCCGGGCTGACATTTACAGATAGGCCTGTATCGGCAGTAGCCCGACCAGCCATGAAATCGCCCGCTGCGGCGCGCTCGCCTCGGGCTCTACCAACATCACTGCTGGCAGACCGGGGCGCGCCACGGCCCAGTTTAACGCATGTTGGGGGCGCGATACGGCGTAGGCCTGATCCGGGGCGCTCAGTGTGTCGATCATCCCGGTGATGTCGGCCACAAGCGCGGGGTGCTCGAACAACAGGCCCAACTCCGTGTTGGTAAAGGCCGAACGCAGATCGAAGTTGAGCGAGCCGAC
>JANMCI010000388.1:0-4728 GCA_031361245.1 Rhodobacterales bacterium | reverse complement strand
TTGCCAAAGGTGTCCGTTTGCAGCCCGGCTTTCGGCGGCAGAAAGACCGTTTTCGTGCTTTCGCTGACCCAGCCCCGATCCGTGAAATTGTAAAAGACCCGCGGCTCGGTGCAGACGCCTTGCTGGGACAGGACCATGTGTTGCAGCGTGACGGTGGGCTGCCCCGCAAGGACCTGCCCAAAGCTGCGTGAAGCGGCGGAACCTGCGCTTGGGAGTGTGGCGGAACGGGTCTTCTTGGCGGGGGCGCTGGTCAAAGTCGGTCTCCAGATCAAGTCGGTTCCGGGTGCTGCCGGACGGATCGGCAATCACCCGGCGGCCACGGGGCAAAAGCTAAGGCTTGGCGGGGGAGTCGATATACTGTCTGATCAATCCCCGGATCATCGGTGCCACATAGTCGCGCATCAGGGTCTCACTGTCCGGCGGCAACTTCATCTGCGCCAGTGGTGCGTCCGGTGACGGCAAAGGCTCCTGAAACAACGTCTCGCGGCCAAAATAGCGGCGGGCCACATTCGCATTGCCTGCGGCATGGGCATCAAGAACGGCCATGCGCGTTTTGTAGTCCATCAGCAAAGTGCTGTGTCCGCCGGCGGTCGCGGCAAGTTTCTGATCAACGGATCTCACGGCGCGTTCCAGCTTGGCCCGGTATTTGTCCGGTGCCTCGTCCAGGGGCAGGCAGCGGACGAATTCGGCCATGCCGGGCGAATGGCTGGAATTCACATGCGGCGCCGGGGTCAGTCCGGTCAGGTCGGTCAGTCCGATGCGATCGCAGAATGCCGCGACCGGACCCCTGGGCATCTGGCCCTTTTCAAAGACATAGGGAAGCACGTTTTCTTGCCCGAACACCTTATCGAGGTGGCTCAGCAGCCGGTCGTAATAGGCCCAGTGAAACTCGTCCGCGCGCGCCATGAATTCGTCCAGCGTCAGATGGCTCAGCGACTTGTTCCATTGCCATTTGATGTTTTGCAGGTACCAGCTTTCCAGCCACAGGTCCTGACGGCGCAACGCAAAGACCACCTTGACGTCAAAATGTTTGCGAAACCCGGCCAGCACCGACAGGTCGGGGCGCATGCAGACATCCTCGTCACTCAGGATGATCGAGTGGACTTCGGCGGCTTGCTTGGCGGCCCGGTGAAGGATGTCCAGCGACACTTCCTCGACCGTCCGGCGACCGGCAAAGATCGCGTTGAACAGCACGAAGTGGCGGGCAACGCGCATCGGGTGAAAGAAACCGCGAGATACCAGCGCGTCCCAGTTGGCAAGCATGAAGGCCTGAACCGAACTGGTTGCGGTGCGATGGTTACCGATATGCAGGTAAAGAGTGGTCATAAGCTTCTCGAAGTTCGGATCACCTGCCCGCACCAAACCCGTTCGATGCCCGGAAGGCGGATGATGACGTGGGCTGCTAGTTGTCACGCAGTCCTCAAAAAGGCAAGTTGCAAACCGGGCCGGTGGCGGGGTTCGGTCAGCTCACGCCGGCTGCGGACGGGGCACCCGGCTGTGGCAGGCCAAGGCGCGGGCTCACAGGTACGCCCGGAAACTCTTGATGACCTTGTCATAGACCTCGCGCTTGAACGGCACGATCCGCTCCAGCAGTTCGTCGGCCGCAATCCAGCGCCATTCGGCGAATTCGGGATGATCGCGGTTGATGTCGATCTCGCTGTCCTGTCCGGCAAACCGGAACAGGAACCATTTTTGGCGCTGGCCGCGATACTTGCCACCCCAGACCTTGCCCTGAAGCTCGGGCGGAAGGTCATAGGTCAGCCAGTGGTGGGTCTTGGCCATGAAGGCCACCCGGTCCGGCCCGATCCCGGTTTCTTCTTCCAGTTCGCGCAAGGCAGCGGCGCGGGGTTTTTCGTCGCCGTCAATGCCGCCCTGCGGCATCTGCCAGGCGTCCGCGGTGCTGTCCAGTCGCCGTCCCGCCCAGATCAGACCCTGCGGGTTGATCAGCGTGACACCGACGCAGGGACGGTACGGCAGGCTGGCAGCTTCGGTCATTCAGACATCCTTTGGCCGCGCCTGTCCCGGCGCGGCCTTGGTGGGTTGGCGATCAGGGGTTCTGCGATACGGCAGACAGGCCGCGCAGAATGTCCACCGCATAGGCCAGCTGATAGTCTTCGTCGCGCAGCTTGGCCGCCTCTTCGATATGGGCGCGGTCGGCTTCCAGTTGCGCCTTCTCTTCGTCGGTCATCGAGTCGTTCGACAGGACACCCCGCAGATCCGCCTCGGACCGCATCCCGCCCGCCGTGGCTGCGTCAGCCTCCGCCTTGGCGGCCTTTTCGGGATCCACCGGGGGCTGGGCCACCACGATGTCCGGCATCACGCCCAGCGCCTGAATGGACCGCCCCGACGGCGTGTAATAGCGCGCCGTCGTCAGCCGCATCGCGCCGTTGCCCCGCACCGGGATGATGGTCTGAACCGAGCCTTTGCCAAAGCTCTTGGTGCCAACCACGATCGCCCTGCGGTGATCCTGCAAGGCGCCCGCCACAATCTCCGACGCGCTGGCAGAGCCGCCATTGATCAGCACCACGATCGGCCTGCCATTCGCAAGGTCCCCGGTCACGGCATTGAACCGCTCGTTGTCCTGCGGGCTGCGCCCCCGGGTCGAGACGATCTCGCCTTCGTTCAGGAAGGCGTCCGACACGTCGATGGCTTGCGTCAGCAGCCCACCGGGGTTGTTGCGCATGTCCAGCACAAAGCCGTTGATCTTGTCCATGCCGCCGGCTTCTTCGACGGCCTTGCTCAGTTCGGTCTCCAGACCCGAAAAGGTCTGGTCGGTAAAGGACGTGATTCGCAGAACCACCGTCTCGCCTTCCACCCGCCCCTTGACGGCGGCGACCTTGATCGTCTCCCGGACAATCGACACGTCGAACGGGTCCGCGACACCTTCGCGCACCACGGTGATGACGACCTCAGAGCCGATCGGCCCGCGCATCAGATCGACCGCCTGATCCATGGTCAGGCCCAGCACGGTCGCCCCATCGACCTGCGTGATGATGTCGCCGGTCTGCATGCCGGCCTTGTCTGCCGGCGTGCCGTCGATTGGGCTTACGACCTTCACATAGCCCTCTTCCTGCGTCACTTCGATGCCAAGCCCGCCGAACTCGCCCTTGGTCTGGACCTGCATGTCCGCGAAATCCTGGGCGTTCATGTAGCTAGAATGCGGGTCGAGCGAGGTCAACATGCCGTTAATGGCCGCCTCGATCAGCTTCTGGTTGTCGGGCGCTTCCACATACTGGCTGCGGATGCGCTCGAACACGTCGCCGAACAGATCCAGCTGCTCATAGACCGTCGAGGTCGTGCCCGCCGTTTCGGCAATCAGCGGCCCGGCAAGTTGCGTGGTCAGCAGCGCTCCGGCCAGAGTCCCGCCAACGGCGGCCATCAAAAGCTTCTTCATTCGACTTCATTCCTCGTTTGGCTCGAACCAGTCCATGGGATCGACCGGCTCGGCCTTTTGCCTGACTTCCAAGTAAAGCGTTTCCGACGCGTCAGCGCCACTGTCATCTGCCTCGGCCGCCAGAATGTCGGCATCTCCCGTCAAGGAACCGCCCATCAGGCCCAGCGGCTGGCCCGCGCCCACGACATTGCCGACGTCGCCATAAACCGTTTCTAGCCCGGACAGGATCAATAGATAGCCCCCTCCGGGCTCAAGGATCATCACATTTCCGTAGTCCAGAAGCGGGCCGCGATAGCGGATCGTGGCGGGCCACGGCGCCGTGACAAGAGCCAGAGGCCGGGTCGCCAGCGTGACGCCGGGCCGGGTTACGCCCTTGGCATCGGTTTCGCCCGGCCGCAGGATGATCGTGCCCAGCACGGGCCACGGCAGGCTGCCCTTGACCTCGGCAAAGCCCTGGACTGTGCTGTCCTGCGGTGACAACCCGCTGGAAAACGCATCCAGCGTGTCGGCGCTTTCCAAAAGGGCCTTCACTGTCTCCGGGTCCTCGGCAAAGCGCTTGGGCAGATCGGTGCGGTCCGAGATGGCCTGGTTCAACGCCGTCCGCGCCTCTTGAGCTGCCTGCAGCCCGTTGCCAAGCGTTTCACCGGCCGCCGCTTGCAGACTGCGCAGATCGGCCAGCTCCTGCAGATCGTTGCGCAATGCCTCGGCCTCGCGCTGCAGGGCAGGGGTCACGTCGGCCAGCATCATTCCCGATCGCGCGGTGCCAAGCGGGCCGCCGGGATGCAATAGCAAAAGCGGCCCCTGATCGGCATCAAGCGAGCTTAGAACCCCCAGCAATTGCGACAACCGCTCGCGCTTGCTTTCAAACTGCAATGTCAGCGTGTTCTTGCGCAATTCGGCCTGACGCAGCGCCTCGCGCAGGGCGGATAGCCCGGCTTCATAGGCCTTGATCGTCTTGGTCAGCGCACCAACCCGGTCCTTGGCGCCCTCAGCCTCCTGCAACGCGGTGATCGAGGCCTGCAACTGCGCTGATGCCTTGCTGGCAGCCTTGGCCACGTCACCCGTGACTTCCTGCGCCGCTGCGGGCAGCGCCAGGACAACGGCAAGAACCAGCGCGCGGATCATGCCAGCAAAAGGCTCCGTCCGGTCATTTCCGGCGGCTGCGGCAGGCCCATCAGCGCCAGCAGCGTCGGGGCCAGATCGGCCAGCCGTCCGCCATCGCGCAAGCTGGCGCCCTTCGGCCCGCCAACCAGCACGACCGGCACCGGATTGGTGGTGTGCGAGGTGTGCGGCCCACCGGTCACCGGATCGACCATCAATTCGCAGTTGCCATG